>NZ_JAGHZN010000007.1:0-96044 GCF_017746735.1 Roseofilum sp. Guam
TTAAGTTGAGAACTTGTCCCGGATTATAGGGGTTTTTGATCGTTAAGGATTGTATGATTTTTTCTCCATCATAAACGATGGCATTCAGAAAGCTGATTAATATTTTTTGGCTTTGTTCTGAGCCAAATATTTTTTTGAAGGCATAATCTATCTTGGGGTTGATAAATTTCATGATTTGTTTCTTTTGAGTCTTAAAGGATACTTTGAGTTTATCACAAGCCCTAACTGACTCAATCTTAACCCCGTTGCGGTCACTTGAGCAGAAAAAGTGACTCATCATTCGTACCTTCTCAAATCCCCAAACCCTGAGTACCACAAGTAGGGGCGAAATTTCTTTCGCCCCTACTGCCTTTTTTCTATTCCTTTTCTTACCAGCGCAAAGTTCTGTAATTAGCGTCCATTACCCCAATAAATGCCTGGAGCATAAGCTTCTTTCACTCGTCCAGTACGGCTACAAGTGAGTAGGAAATAATCACAGGACGGGCATTCAATTTGAGTTTGCTCTAACTTAACTAAGTGCTTGCGTTCAGCCGATGAACCGCAGTTCGGGCAGGGTATAGGTTGAATGAGAGGAATATTAAACTCTGAGGCATGGATATGCATGGATGAATGTTGATTCTCTGATGTATTTAAGGAGGTTTTCATGGTTTTTGAAAAATAAGTTTACAAAGTTGATTACTAAAGGGTTGAGCCATCTTCCGGTTTCCTTGAATTAAAGATCTTGCCTTAAGCGACTCAATAGAGTATTTATATTATAGTCAAATTTTTAGAGGTGTTACTTAGCCTTGAAATTCGTAAATCGTCCATTTCCCTTGATCCCTGACTGTTTGAAACCCTTTATTCATCAAGGTTTTGGACTGTTTCATGGAGCATAAATCCTGTATTAAGTTCTATGATCGAGATCTTAAAAATTTATTAAATTTAGTATTTTTTGATGGAAACTTACCTATTGATTCTAGAAGAAAAAGATGCTTATCACAGTTTATAGCCTTGAGCAATTAACTACATAATATCTTTATATTGTGGGGAGGTACAGACCCCAAATATAGGGAATCAACGGCGGTTAATCCCTAAAGAATAGAGGAATATTTATCGTCCTACGAGGATTAAGACAGAGCGATCGCACAATTCCTGTTCAAATTGGTTTTCTAAAACCATTTCTGTACCCGGTTTCCAGCTTTTCTGAACTGAAGTTAATCCTGTATCGGCAAATAAATGCCACTGTTTCTCATCCGGCAATTGGGGAACTTCAAACGTCAGAGGTTCCCAGTGCATATTCATCCCCACATATATATAGTCATCTTCCCCTTGCCCATCTTGGGTATGTTTGCCGCAGAGCAAAAAGGCGAGAGTCCGAGAATAATCAGCCCAGTCCACATTCCACGCTTGGGTTCCATGCCAACTAATATCAGCGTATCCACTGCCAACCATATCTTGATGGTGGAAATGGGTGCTGCGTCGCAGTACCAGATGAGCATGACGGAAAGCGATACAGTGCTGGAAGAATTCAAAAATATCTTGATTCGTCTCCAATAAAGACCAGTCTAGCCAATTCAGCTCATTATCATGGCAATAGGTATTATTATTCCCCTGCTTCGTGCGTCCCATCTCATCTCCCATTAAGATCATGGGTACACCTTGACTCACCATTAACAGGGCGATCGCGTTTTTCACCAGTCGTCGTCTAAGTTCATTGATTTCCGGATCGTCAGTCAACCCTTCCTCACCGCAGTTCCAACTAAAATTATCATTCGCCCCATCTCGGTTCCCTTCCCCATTGGCCTCATTATGTTTCTCTTCATAGGAGAATAAATCAATCAACGTAAACCCATCATGGGCCGTAATAAAATTAATTGAGGTTGTGGGGGGACGGTTCGTTTCAGCATACAGATCGGGAGACCCCATTAAACGATGGGACATCTCCCAAACCTCTGCATCTCCCTTGACAAATTGGCGCAACATATCCCGATATTTACCATTCCATTCCGCCCAACGGCCAAAGGAGGGAAATGACCCCACTTGATATAATCCACCTGCATCCCAAGCTTCCGCAATCAACTTACATTTGGCCAAAATCGGATCGAACGCCAAGACTTCTAATAACGGAGGGTTAGTTAAGGGAGTGCCATCGCGATCGCGTCCTAAAATCGAAGCCAAATCAAACCGAAAGCCATCAATATGATATTCAGATGCCCAATAGCGCAAACAATCTAACACAATATTGCGCACAATGGGATGATTACAATTGAGTGTATTACCGCAGCCACTAAAATTAAAATAATACCCCTCTGGGGTCAACATATAATAAACCTTATTATCAATCCCTCGGAAGGAAATCATTTGACCCAACTCATTCCCTTCTGCCGTATGGTTAAACACCACATCTAAAATTACTTCAATCCCATTTTTATGCAGCTCTTTCACCAATGCCTTTAACTCATCCACCTGCATTCCCAACTTTCCGGTTGCTGCATAACCCGCTTTCGGCGCAAAAAAACCGACCGTACTATATCCCCAATAGTTATAGAGTCGCTCCCCTGTGTGTGGATTAAATCGATGATTTTCAAACTCATCAAACTCAAAAATTGGCATTAACTCCACTGCATTAACGCCCAACGCTTTGAAATACTCAATCTTTTCCCGCATTCCCGCAAACGTTCCCCGATATTTCTCTTTCACTCCCGATGAACGATGCTGGGTAAAACTGCGCAGATGCATTTCATAAATCACCAAATCTTCTGGCGGTAACTCTAAAGGCCGGTCATTTTCCCAATCAAAATCATCAATCACAATTCGCGCCCGATGTTGATAGATATCCTTAAAATTGGGCATCTCACCCCAAACATCTCGGCCGCCAATCACTTTAGCGTAGGGGTCCATCAAAATTTTGCTCGGATCAAACCAATGACCTTCGGTGGTCTCATGGGGACCATCCATACGATAGCCATATTCAATATTTTCATAGTCCAAGTCAAAAACCATCATGCAGTAAACATTGCCAATCCGAAATTCTTCAGGAAAGGGAATTTCTACTAAGGGTTCTGGATCGCCTTTCGTAAAGAGGACGAGAGTACAGGAAGTCGCATGACTGGAAAAAATGGAAAAATTTACTCCTCCTGGCTTTAAGGTTGCCCCAAAAGGAAAGGGTTTTCCTCGGCGCAATTTAAAGGTTTTATAGGTGCGCGTGGGATGAATATCAATACGTTCCATTGTTATAAGTTACCCCAGAGAAGATTGGTAAAAGATCGTGATTTAAGACAGGCGACGAGCTTCATCTATGGTTTCACAAAGGGTGAAAAAGTCGAGGAATCCAGTAATGGACATGGTGTCCCGAATTTCTTCTGATAATCCAACTAATATAATTGGTATTTTTTGCTCATCTATGTTTTTTTCGGCGGCTTTGCGATGTAAGACTAATAAGGTTCTCAGTCCCGCACTGGACATAAAAGACACTTCTGTCATGTTGAGCAAAATTTTGGGGGCTGATTCGATCGCGGGTAGAATTTGCTCTTGCAAAGTAGAGGCAGTTTGTCCGTCAATGCTGCCTTTGACTTCTATAATCGTTACTAAATCTTCACTGTGAATGTTAATGTCCATGGGGGTGTTGGTCGCCGTTTAAGGATTAATGGGGAGAAACAGAAGCAACTGAGGGTTCCTGATTTTCCGAGGGAGCAGAGAGAAAGGATCGCCTCACCACTAATAGGGTCATATCGTCAAATTGATCCGTTTGATTGCGATGGGCGTTGATCCGATGGATAATCCGCTCTAGCAAGACAGTAGCAGATGTTGCGGGTTGTTCCAATATTGAGAGTAAGCTTTCTAGGGAAAAGGACTCACCTTGAGGCGATCGCGCATCGGTGATGCCGTCAGTGTATCCTAATAAAAGATCCCCTGGATCTAAGGTAACCTGATGACTTTTATACTCTGCTCCCATCTGAATTCCTACGGCTGGTCCTGTAGGAGGTAGGGATTCTTTTACTCCACCTCTTGACTTGAGAATAAATAGGGGTAAGTGTCCAGCATTGATATAGACTAAGTTACCGGTTTTTCGGTCTAATATACCAAAAAACAATGTGGCAAACATGCCTAAGTTTCCATGGTTTTTGGCTAAATAGTGGTTGGTTAACTCGACTGCTTTTAGGGCATTGATGTGATCGGCAGTATAAAGGTTGTGGTGTTCAGTGGAAGGGATCATATCATCCACCGTGAATTTTCCAGTTAAGACCAAACCATCTAAGCTGGTTTGTCCGGAAAAAATTCGGATTAAACTTTGAATTAAGGGCATAAATAGGGCAGCCCCGACTCCTTTATCGCAAATATCAGCAATGACTAAGCCGATGTAGTCCTCTTCTAATTCAAAAGCATCATAAAAATCGCCAGCTACTTGACGGGCGGGCTTAAACCAAGCTAAAACTTCCCAATGGGGAGGATTAAGAATGACTAAGGGTTTGGCTTCATCTCGTTTGGGTAAAAAATTGCGTTGAATTTGCCGACCTTTTTCTAATTCAAAGGTTAAAGTGGTATTGGCGGCATATAAGGCTTTATTAGCCGTTTCTAATTCCCTTGTCCGCCGAGTTACTTTGTCTTCTAGAGTTTGGTTGGCTTGAGCGAGTTGACGAAAACTCTTTTGAAGCTGGTCGGCCATGCGATTAAAGCTATCAACTAAAATCCCAATTTCATCCTCTCGATTGACCTGAATTCTCTGCTTTAGTTCTCCCGTACAAAGGGTTGTCGAAACGACAATTAAATCGGTGATGGGACGAGTGAAGCTGGTGGCAATGAACCACACGGCTGCACCAATGACCAATAGCGTTCCTAGGGTTAAATAGACGGAAATTTGCCAAAATTGCTCTTCGGGTTGGCGCAGTTCACGGGTTTGTTCTTGTAGCAGGAGAATCAGTCCATTATCCAGGGGTAAGGAGTAGCCTAACCAATCATTTCCATCGCGATCTTGTCGTTCAAAATGCTGTCCAGACGAGGTGAGGGTGGGTTGAAGGTCTGGATGATTTTCCCAAGAGATAAATTGGGGTTGGGAGAGAAGAGTAACATCGGGATGTACAAGAATGTAACCCTGACGATCTAAGAGCATGGCATAGCCAGTTTTTCCCCATCGTAGCGATCGCAGTTGGCTACTGAGGCTGACTAAATTCATACAACTGCGCAGGACTCCCATCACCTCCGTTTTCTCCCCAATGGGTACCGTCGAACACAAAACAGGCTGATTATAGGCTGGGGAAATGAAGGCTTCCATGGAGGTTGAACCGGCGATCGCCTGTTGAAACCAAGACCTGTTAGCCACATTTTCTCCGGTCTTTTCCCAGGTACTGCTCATCTCTTTGCCCTGGCGATCGAAGGTTTGTGCCCAAGTCAGTCCATAAGTCGCCACTACAAACCTTAAAATCGGTTCCTGACGCTCTTGGTTCATACTGACCATATCTTTAACTTGGGCAATATTACTGAGAATTTCCTCGGTTTTACTACTATAAGTGGCCAGTTGCTGGACGAGTTCCTGGGCGCGAATCTCCCTATTTTGTTTAGCACTCTGACGCATCCATGCTGTTGCCATAGAACGGGTTAACCACGATATCGCCAATAAACCGGGGATCACAGCTAACAAAACCAAGATCGTAAGCTGAAAGCGTAAACTATGGCTAGAAAAAGATTTCATAGAAAAAGATTCCATATCCTCACCTTAAGCGGTGAATGGCTGGGTGCCTTAGTTCCTGAGATTCCAATCTTCAGGTCATTAATCAGAGCGTGTGGAGGAGAGCAACAAGACAATCTCAGCTATCCCCTACCCTTAAGATGAGCTAGATTAACCTTTTATTTTAACTGAAAACGAGCCTTCTCAGGGAGACCGGTTTGGCTTAAACATAGACCGAACCCAGAATTTTGGGATATTTTAATAGTCCCGTTCAGCGTTTTGGAGTATTTTGGTTCATGGCAGATTCAACACTGTCCCCGATAAAATTTGCGATCGCTAAAGTGTGTAATCTACCAGCAGGTTTGTTGCTGAACTTTCCTTGCTCACCTGATTTAAACTCTTCATCCTTGGAGAAGTCAAAGCGTATGAATATAACCACGAATTATGAGCCAAAACTCAATATCTTGGGAATACCCGCAGATCGGGGCAGATGGCTTTTCATTCCTTTCGGGATGATTATCCTGCTGTGCTTGGGTAGTGTCTATTCCTGGAGTATTTTTAGAACCCCTTTAGAAAATGAGTTGGGAATTAGTGCAACTCAAAGCCTATTGCCCTTCACATTTGTTTTGGTTTCCTATGCCATATCGATGCCGATCGCGGGTTTTTATATTACTCGGATTGGGGTGCGTGTCATGACGGCGATCGGGGGGATTATTGTAGGCTTAGGCTATATTCTTTCCAGCTTGGCGACTGATATTGGAATACTTATCTTCACCTATGGGGTAATTGCTGGAACAGGGATTGGTATTGCCTATGGTGTCCCGATGGTTGTGGTCTCTCGCTGGTTTCCTGATAAAAAAGGGTTGGCTTTGGGGTTAACCATCGTCGGATTTGGACTTTCGCCCCTGATCACTGCTCCCTTAGCCAACTCCTTAATCGATACCTATACGGTTCGACCCACGTTACGCATTCTCGGTATCGCCTTTACAGCCATTATTCTCGCCATTGCCTTCACTTTGAAGTTACCTCCTAAGGGCTGGCATCCTCAGCAAAATAGCGTTTCGTCCCAATCAAGCGTTGTTTCAACCTATTCTGGGAACTTGCTCAAGAGTCGATCGTTTTATGGACTGTGGATTTGCTACGCCATTGGAACCATCATTGGTTTGAGTGCGATCGGCATTTCTAGCCCAGTTGGGCAGGAAATCATTAAGATTAATCCCACTGTCGCTGCAAGCAGTGTTGCCTTATTTGCGCTCTTCAATGGGGCAAGTCGTCCGTTGTTTGGTTGGTTGAGCGATCGCTTTAAGCCTCACTACATTGCCATTTTGTCCTATGTGCTGATCTTAATCGGTTGTCTGTTAATGGCGAATGCTCAAACGGGACAAGTGGCGACCTATCTGATTGCCTTCTGCCTGTTTTGGTTCTGTCTTGGGGGCTGGCTGGCCATGGCTCCAACGATTACATTGTGCTTTTTTAACCCCGATCAATATGCTCAAAACTACGGTATTGTGTTCACAGCCTATGGTGTTGGTGCTTTGATTGGAACCTTAGTGACCGGCCGCATTCGAGATCTATTTGGCACATATAATTATGTGTTTTACTTTATGGCGTTTTTAGCGATTATAGGGATCGCGATCGCCCAGGTAATGCTCAAGCGGGAAAGGAACTGAAGAAAGTCATCGACGTTATAAACACTCAACCCGATATCCCTCTTTAAATGTCTCAAGCAGATCAACCGTCAGGAAAACCCAGTGCCATAAATATTGTTTTTGTCGGCTTCATTGCTGTCGCCATTCTCTTTGCTGGTTATACAGGCAAAATGGAAGAGGTGACGAATGCCAGTTTCGACTCCGCCAAAACCGCAGTCAATCTAGCCATTGATTTAATTGGTGTGATGGCACTTTGGCTCGGTTTAGTACGGGTACTCGAAGCAGGGGGACTGATGTACACTCTGGCGAATCTCCTGAAGCCCTTGATGGTTAAGCTGTTTCCGGATGTACCCCCCACCCATCCAGCCATGGGGGCAATGATCCTCAATATTTCTGCTAATATGCTCGGATTGGGAAATGCAGCAACTCCCTTTGGCATCAAGGCAATGGTTGAACTCAATAAGCTTAATCCCCTCAAAGGGACTGCCACGAACGCCATGTGCTTGTTTCTGGCAATTAATACCTCTAGCGTTGTGTTGTTTCCCTTGGGAGTCATTGGAGTCAGAGTAGCCGCCAATAGTACTAATCCGGCAGCGATTTTCCTGCCTACGTTATTAGCCACCCTTTGTTCTACGGTTGTCGGGATTTCGGTTGCGTCTTGGTTGGGTAGAAGAGATTCTAGCTTCCAGGAGGTTGAGTCTATCACAGAGCCGTCCCCAGAGGAATTAGAGATAGACAGCAGCGATAATCGAGTGGAAGAAGTTGAAGAAGCGGATTATTCTCACCTGCTCTATCCCACAGGTAGAGCGTCTCAAATGATTGCTTGGTTATTTATCCTTGGGTTTAGTGGGACACTGATCTATGGGGTGATTCGCAGCGACACCCTAGGGGATTTCTTTAACCCAGATTTCATTTCTCATTGGCTAATGCCGATTTTGATCCTCCTCATTATTACTTACGGAGTCGGGCGAGGGGTAAAAGTTTATGAAGCCGTCACTGAAGGAGCCAAACAGGGTTTTGATATTGCCATTCGGATTATTCCCTTTTTAGTGGCTATTCTGGTTGCTATTGGGATGTTTCGCGCTTCTGGTGCGATGGAAGCCGTCTCTAATTTACTGAGTCCCTTGACTAATTTAATCGGAATGCCTGCGGAAGTTTTACCAATGGCACTCCTGCGTCCCCTTTCTGGTGGTGGTGCTTTTGGTATCATGAGCGAGTTAATTGAGCGATCGCCGGATTCCTATAGTGCCTTTGTTGCTTCTACCATGATGGGGAGTACAGACACAACGTTTTATGTTCTCGCCGTATATTTTGGGGCAGTTGGTATTACGCGCATTCGCCACGCTCTTGCCGCTGGACTTCTTGCCGATGCTACGGGACTTCTATCAGCTTGTATCTTTTCGAGTTTATTTTGGATGGGTTAACAGTTGGTGGGGAATGGGGAATGGGGAATAGGTATCAGGCGATCGCTTAATTTTTATTAATCTGAGAATGACCTCAAGGGAGTTTACCCGTATCCTTTTGAAGGAATTTGGTTACGGATTATCATAGGTTTTTGCTGAAAAATGTTAGGAATTTTAAAGTTGATTAGTCCTGGATTAATTCGTGAATTGATTGACTAATATTTTTCGCCTAATTAATGACCCAATTAAATTTCCTAATTTAATTTTTTTTAGATATTTAGCTCTTACCGGGTTTTAACTTTCGACAATGTTGATTTTTTATGCTACGCTAGACATGGCAGCAAATAGCGTGGTAGTATTTGCCAGTTACCAAAACATCCCACGCTTTTTATTGAAGATGGCGGCACGGGGCGATTTAATCAGAAAATTGTTTAGAAGCTTTTCGGAAAATGACCGAGAAGAATTTTATGCTGCGGCAAGGGAATTGATACAGGAAGAGCGTAACAAAAACCACCTTTTATTAGCCAAGGAATTAGAAAAGAGTTTGCAACTGACGATCCCGCAAAAATCAATTGCTTCTAATAATTCTCCCTGGCAAATTTATCCCGAAGTACCTAAAACTAAAGATACAGGTTTGCCGCTAATTACTGTGAAACAATACGATTTTAACTGGGGTGATGTTGTTTTAACGGAGAAAAACCGCCAAGTTTTACAAACCGTTGTCTTGGAAAATACAAAGCAAGATATATTAAGCGCTTATAATTTAAGGCCGAGGTCTAACCTTTTATTCTGCGGGCCTCCTGGATGCGGTAAAACGCTAACAGCTAAGGTGATAGCAAGCGTTTTATCTTTGCCTTTGATTTATGTTAATTTATCTGCCGTTTTTTCTTCTTATTTAGGAGAAACAGCAGTGAATCTTAAATTAATATTTGACTATATCGAACAAGGACAGTGGGTCGTATTATTTGATGAGTTTGACGCTCTTGGGAAAGATAGAAATGCAGCTAACGAACATGGAGAAATTAAGCGCGTAGTTAATAGCCTCCTGCAATTAATAGACTCAGTAAATAGTACCAGTGTTTTCATTGCTGCCACCAATCATTCCTCTATGCTAGATACGGCGTTATGGCGGAGGTTTGACGAAGTATTTTTATTTGACAAACCACATCCAAAATTGATAACTTCTTTACTGTCGAAAAATTTAGGAAGTATTAGACATCAACTAGATTTAAAATATTTTGCCGATCGCTTAGAGGGAGCAACGGGTGCAGATATAGAGCGGATTTGTCAGAATGCAATAAAATCGGTTATTCTTCGAGGCGAAAAAGTGTTAAAATCACGAGATTTGGAAGCAGCAATCCAACATTATCAAGAGCGGATGCGGGCGATCGCTATTTCCCAACAAAATCAAGACTTGCTTATAGAAAAAACGAATGACTAATTACGAGCATTTACGATTACCGAAAGTTGAGATAGAATTGCCCAGGAGACCTAGACGAGGTGGTGGCGGAAATAGCAAAAGGAGCGATCGATCTTCTCATGGCAGTTTGCTATTAACTCAACTTTCCTCCCTAAGTAAAGATATAGAGGAAAAAGAATATTTTGGCATTAACCCAAAACTGATTTTTAAGATTAAGGTTAGAGAAAATGATTCTTTAGAAAATCATCTGCCTTCTTTGGGTCTTAATCTTTTAGCGAAGGAACCTAAAGCAAAACAGGCGATCGTGGTTTTTGCTGATGACAACCGCCTCACTGAATTTCAAAACAAATTAGAGTCCTATGCTGGAACTGACGGCCGTCCCGGTTATTTAGACGATATCGAAAAACTAGTCCCACTAGAACCGGAAGATAGAAAGGGACTTTTGCTCAAACGCGACCCTTTAAAACCTGGCTTGGTTGTTCCCTTGGATATGGAATTATGGCATACAGGAAATAAAGAGGAACTGAAGATCTATATTGATGAAGTGGATAATTTCTTGCACGATATTGAACCGGGTTTAGGGATGAGAGTAAGCGATCGCTATATCGGTGAGTACATTTGCAACGTTCGCATACTCGTCAATTCAGAGATATTAGAACTTTTATTGCAAGAATACCAAGTTAAAGAAATTGACAGAAGACCCAAACCTGCTTTCGAGTCGCCGGCCGAGTACAATATCCCCGTGTCAGATTTACCAGAAATCCCATCCCCACCAGAAAAAGCTGCTGGAGTCTTAGTCATTGATTCGGGAGTGCAAAGAGGACACCCACTAATTGGCCCGGCATTAGGAGACGCTGATGTATTCCCCGATCTCGAACACAAGTGGGTTACTGGAGAACCAGACGATGGTGATACCTTGACAGGAGGTCATGGGACAGGAGTTTCGGGGATTGCCATTTATGGCGACGTGGCAGAATGTATAAAGAATAAGTTATTTCAACCTCAAGTCTGGCTCTTTTCTGCTCGTGTGACTAATCAAAATAACGAGTATGAAGAGGAATCTCTTTTAGAAAACCAACTTGAGGAGGCGATCGATTACTTTGTTAGAAACTATCCCAACTGCAAGGTTATCAACATCTCCCTTGGCAACTCCAGTTTAATTTACCAAGAAGGAGAAAAGCAATTTAGATTCGCGGCTATAATTGATGAAATCGCTTACCGACTCCAGGAGAAAAACCTAGTTTTTGTCCTCTCAGCAGGTAATTTTTGGTATGATTCAGACTCGCAAGAACTCATTTACAAAGATTATCCAGATCACCTCCTCCAAGGAGATGCCCGAATTATAGACCCTGCCACAGCAGCGATCGCTTTAACTGTAGGTTCTTTATCAATGGGAAAAGGTAGTTCCAAGTATCCTAACGATGCAAGGCTAGCGATCGCCAAAGAAGAAAAATATCCATCCCCTTTTACTCGGCATGGACTTGGGGTTGACGGCATGATTAAACCCGACCTGGTAGAGTTTGGGGGAGACTATATTTTAGACCGTGGTCGAATCGATTGCAATGACTCGGGGCCAGCCATAATAACCCTAAATAAAAACTTTCAAGGTTCCTCCTTATTTAAAGCTTATGTTGGTACGAGTTTCTCAGCCCCCCGCGTTGCCAACGTAGCTGCTAAACTTTTTACTAAGTTTCCCAATGCCTCATCAAACCTTATCCGATCCCTAATTGCCGACTCCGCTCAAATTCCTACCAATATTCCGTCTTCTCTGGATGAACATTTAAGCAAACAAAAAATTTATGGATACGGACAACCCAATTTTGAAAGGGCTGCTTACTCCACAGAAAATCAAGTCTTGCTTTTAGAAGATAATCAAAGCCTATCTGTTGGCAGTTATTGTATTTACGAAGTTCCAGCTTTACCGCCAGAATTTTTTAAAATCAGGGGAACAAGAAGGATATCTGTTACCCTAGCATTCGATCCGCCAACGCGCCATACAAGGGGAGATTCCTACCTTGGCATTACGATGGAATTTCACTTGTTTAAGAATATTGCAAAGGAAAAACTTGCCCAAGCATTTACCGATGCTAAAAAAAATGATGATTCAGACTTTACAGAGATTTCTATAACAGATTTAAAGCAAGAATGTGGTAGTAGTATAGAAATTCCACTTTTACCTAACGCAACAACTAGGAAAAAAGGAACCCTACAAAAAGGACAATTTGAAATTAAGAGAGCCAACTGGAAATATGATTATAATAAACCCTTGTATTTAGTGGTTTCTTGTAACAAAAAGTGGATCGATCCGAAAGAAATTCCAAGTCAGAGATACGCTTTAGTTGTATCCATTGCTCATTCCGATCCGGAAGTTGATTTATATAACCGAATGGAATTAAAAATCCAAGGAAAAGCTTCTGAAAGAATCCGAATTTAGAATATTACTGTTCGCTCTCCTTACTCCCCCACAAGGCACTGTAAATGGGTTGCTACTGAGTTTGCACTTCGTGGGCAAAGTTTTCCCAGCGCACAAACTCGAAGGGACCAGCAATCGAACCCCACACCCTTTCACCGGTTTCTAGGTCGCGTCCGCGATCTAAACTAATCAGTCCAGAAGGACTAACTTCAAATTCACTATCGAGATAAGTAGTTTTGCCGTTACGAACAACTACGCAACCTTTTCCCGGTTCTACTTTGGCTTTGAAACTCTTGCCTGTCCATTCAACTTGGAAGGTGCATCCCGGCAATTTTTCGATTCGGTCTGCGGTCAGGTTTTGGAGGCGTTCGGGATGTCGAGATGCACCGTAGAATTCTTCTTCATGCAAAACTTTATGATTTTCGACCTCAATTTGATTATCCTTGAGAACAAAGTTGAGGACGCGGGTACGATAGGGTTGAGTGACATCTAGATGATAAGCTTGCTCTAGATATAAACTAATATTGCCCATCAGATTGAAGGGAAGCGGACGCATACAAACCCGAATATGAGCAAAAAAGGGTGGATTTTCAAAGGCTTGCTCTTGATTACTGAAGTCTGCGGCCATCCAGCGGGCAAAGGTGGCAATATCTGTAGAATGAGTCATAGGAATTAACTATTAATTATTAATGATTAACCATTGAAAAACTGGGACTGAGACTTGATGCCCAGAGTTGGGTTTATCTGAAAATTGTTTATCTTCAATTTCTCTGAGTAAAGGAACTAAGAGAGAGTGCATAATAAAACCAGCGTTAGGATAGACCGAGAGCTGAGTGCCATGAAGTATCAAGAGTTTCAAGCTTTTAATCACCTGAAAGCAACACAAGTTAAAGACTTCCTCAAAGTGGGCAAACAGGGAACGATCGCCGCAGGCAAGCGAATTTTAAAACAAAATGTTCTCTGTCGGCAAATTATTTTTCTTCTCGAAGGAGAAGTTCAGGTTTCCCTAGAGACTGCCAAAGGGGAACACCTCCTATCGACCCTCCAAGCTCCTACCGTATTGGGGGAAATCAGCTTTTTTAGTGGTGAACCGAGTTCTGCTCATGTTACGACCCTTACCCAGGTGAAGGTCATCGTGATTGACTTTGATGTTTTACATCAACAAGTTGTTGACGGCGATCGCGTGACGAGTTTGATTCTATTAAATATGTCCGAAGCCATGGCAAAACGAGCTTCAGCCATGACACGCCAATTGTCAGAAATTTATGCTAAACAGCAGGAAATGGAAACCCAGGTCTCAGAGGTGCAACAAGCACGCACGGCAATGTTTGGGGAATGGAGCTTTATATAGCGCTTCGCACTAGGGAGTTGGGAGGATGGGGCGACTGGGGATTGCTCCTTAATTCCCTATTCCCTAAATTCCCCCACATTTTCCTAAAAGCAACCCATGCATTAAACTATATAGAACAGATATATTAAACTTCATTTGGATTAACCAAGCGAACGTGACTGCCACTTTATCAACCTCGATCGGTCAAACTCATCCAAACTCGTCCGCACGCAGTATTTGGAAAGGATTAATTGAAACCTACCGCGCCTACCTTCCCGTAACTGACAATACGCCTGTGGTGACCCTATTAGAAGGTAACACACCTCTGATTCCTGTGCCGGCGATCGCTGCTCAAATCGGAAAACAGGTTCAGGTCTGGGTAAAATATGATGGCTTAAACCCCACCGGAAGCTTCAAAGACCGGGGGATGACGATGGCAGTCTCGAAAGCAAAAGAAGAAGGCTCGAAAGCCGTGATTTGTGCCAGTACCGGCAACACCTCGGCCGCTGCTGCTGCCTATGCTAAACGAGGCGGATTAAAGGCATTTGTTATTATCCCTGAAGGTTATGTCGCTCTGGGTAAACTAGCCCAAGCCCTGCTCTATGGGGCAGAAGTTCTTGCCATTAAAGACAACTTCGACCAAGCCTTGGCGATCGTACGTGAAGTCTCGGAAAAGTATCCGGTTACCTTGGTCAACTCTGTTAACCCCTATCGCCTCCAAGGGCAAAAAACAGCAGCCTTTGAAGTCGTAGATGCATTAGGGGATGCTCCGGACTGGCTTTGTATTCCTGTGGGCAATGCAGGCAATATTACTGCCTATTGGATGGGTTTTTGTGAATATCATCAAGAAAAGAAATGTAGTCAACTGCCAAAAATGATGGGGTTTCAAGCGGCTGGCGCGGCCCCCATTCTTGCTGGACATCCCATCGAACATCCAGAAACCCTCGCCACTGCAATTCGTATTGGGAACCCTGCCAGTTGGGATCGAGCAGTGGCAGCCCAAGAAGCCAGTGGTGGCCAATTTCAAGCGGTTACCGATGAAGACATTCTCAATGCCTATCGCCTGTTAGCCTCCGAAGAAGGTATTTTCTGCGAACCTGCTTCTGCGGCTTCGGTAGCTGGGTTATTGAAGGTGAAAGACCAAGTCCCAGAGGGAGCCAAAATTGTTTGTGTTCTCACCGGCAATGGTTTGAAAGACCCCGACACAGCGATTAACCATAGCCAAAATCCCTGTCATCAAGGCATCAAACCCGATCTAAAATCTGTCGCTGCTGCCATGGGATTTTAAGGGAATAGGGAATAGGAAGTCCTCCCGTCTTCGCATCTTCCCTATCCTCCTACTCACCAACACGGAGCGTTAGAGCCAATTCCCAACCATGACAAAAGAGGCCCAGAAGAAAGGTTCACGAAAGCTTTTACTCTCTAGGAGTTTAAGCTGCGCCTGGCGAAGGGCTTCAGCTTTGCCAATACCAGGTTGACGCAAGTCTTCATAGAATTGGGCCATCAGTTGAGCAGCAACTCGATCCCGGACGGGCCAAAGACTGGCAATGGTGGAGCGGGCCCCAGATTTAACAGCAAATCCGGCTAAACCTAAAGCTGCGCGATCATCTCCGGCTGCCGTATCGCAAGCACTCAAGACTAATAACTCTAGGTTATCTTTACTCCTGCGGCGGTCTTTGAGTACTTCGGATAATTCTCGCACATTCAATTGTCCATCCCACACCAGTAAAAAGGTATTCTCTTGAGTCGAGCCAAATTGTCCATGGGTAGCTAGGTGAACCACATTGGGATGGTCTCGTTTTAGTTTCTGTACCAATTTGTCTCGCGTAAAGGTTTGGTTGAGTAATTGAGTCGCCTGGATAGTATTGGAAATCTCTTGGACTTCCTGTTCTACTTCTGGCAGAGCAGCAAATCCATTAATCGCCTCACTAATGCCACCAACAAGAGCCTCAATCTCCTGTTCTTGCAGTTCGTTAGCTGGTAACAGTTGCAAACCTGGAGACAAGGCGATCGCATATTTTTCGATCAGATACTGTTGTCCGTCATGGAGGGCGGCTACAGGCACGCGCTGGAGGAGATCGTCAAGGACAAACACTAGGGTGTTATGACCTTGCAATGCATTATCTTCTTCTGCGGGCCGAATCAACCAATCATAGATCTGTTGGGAGAGTTCTAATCGTTTCGTATTATCTGAGACAGGATGTAGGGTAGCAAAAAAGGTTTGGAATGTTTGGGTTGCCTCCTTTTGAGAAATAGAATGAGTGTAGTAACGGATGGGTTCAGATGCAGCAGAGACAAGGACGACGAGGCGATCGCGAAGCATAATCACGTACAGGAGAGCCGCGTCAGGGTCAATGGCATCAATTTGTTGAGGTTTGGCTTCTAAACAGGCATCTTCAAAAAAGTCATCAAGTTCTGCCAATTGTAGGCTCTCAATGAGGGTGCGGACCTCCGCTAATTCGGTTTGACCAGGATGATTATCTAATAGGAGTCCAACTAATTCTCGGTAAACAGGTTCCACACTTTCGCGAAAGGAAAACTGAATCTCCCGGTCAACCCCGACTAAGTCACCTCGCAACGCTTGCAGAGCATCAATGGCTTCTCGGTAAGCGGCGATCGCTTCTGTCTGATTTCCTTCCTGTTGCAGTACCCGGCCTAAATTCCAAGCCGCTTGAGAAATAATCACATTGGCTTGCATAGCCTGACCCAAAGACAGGGACTGTTTGAGTAAATTTTCCCCTGCTGAGGTTTGTCCTTGGCGAGCATACAGTGCCCCCAATTGTTCTAGAGCATAGGCTTCTGCTGTAGCATCCTTCAAACTACGGGCATCTTGCACCGCAGCACCCAGAAGCTTGGCGACTTGGGATGGCGGTAGGATCGTGTCTGGCCGCTCAAGGGTATTTAAAGTATGAGCAAAGTTGACTGTTGCATAGATGCTAGAGCGGCTGGCAGGCAATGTATCAATTTGCTTTTGGAGAGAAGTGGCAATTGTTCGAGTCTCGTTCTGCTCTCCAAGTTCTGTATACAGTTGCAGGAGGTTGAGTTTTGCATCTAACTGAGTCTTTCCATTCTTGGCTGTACGGTCCGCTTGTTGGAAATAATAGAGAGCGTCAGGGGTATTATTCTGGTCAGCGGCAATATTCCCTAAACTTAATAAAATTGGACTCAGTTCGCTGTCTGCGTTGATCTGTTCTGCGAGAACCAAAGCCTGGTCTAGAATTTGGCGTGCATCGTTCCGATATCCATTCAGATGTAAGGCATTGCCCAAACTATGGAGGGTTTGAATTTTGAGCAGTGAATCATCAAGCTGATTGGTTTGTTGCGCTATCTCTTCAAGAGTATCATAGGCTCGGCCATAATACCCCAAACTATGCCAGACTCGCGCTTGGTTCAGTTGGCTCCCCACCACGCCTTGACGGTCTCCAGCTTCTTGGTAGTAGCTTTCTGCCATCTCCCAAGTGTCTAAAGCCTTTTGAGGTTGCCCCAAATAGAGAAAAAGATTGGCTTGCGTATTGAGAACTTGGCCCCAAAGAAAGGCTTGTGGCTCAGGATCAGACTCTAAGATCTCGATACTCTCTTCAATAGCTTCCTGGGCTGGTTCTGGAAGGTCTAGTTTTTGATAAGCGGAGGCGAGATAACTTAAACTCAAGGCTTGATAGGCATCATCTCCTGCACTCTCATAGGCCTGTGCTGCTTGCTTCCAAATTTTAGCTGCATCTGCAAAGCGACCCAACTGATAGAGTTGGCGACCTTGCTCCAAAGGAGTGGAGGTTTGTGCAGAGGCGACAGGAGTGGGATCAGGAACGATCGCGATCGCGCTTTGAACATATAAAGCGAGACCGATGGTTACCAGTGCAATTAAAAGATAATTCCAGTAACGTCGTAATTTTCTTATCATAGTGTTCTGTTTAAGACGTAGTGTTGTTGAACACTTAGAAAATAGCTCATTTCTTCTGCCGATGGGAGGGGTCTAACCCCCCTTCCTTAAATCGTCAATGCACTCCTCCACCCCTTTCTCTGTGTGGGACAGGGTTTAGAACCCAACGATTTAATTATTAAATTCTTCTATAGTGCTGCACTTCGCGTTCGGAAGTGGAGAGTACGCATTTTGCAGTAATAGGCAATCTTTCCATCTCCGCGTCCCCCTATCCTCTTTTCTGACTATCGATACTTATACCTATGTTGTATATACATAGATATATCTTATCAACGAGAGGTTGACTTTAGTAGGGGATCATCTATTATGTGTATATATAACGAATGAGCTGGTATCAGCCCATGAATAGATTTACTTAGCAATTAAGGCGGATTGAGGACGTTAGTACATGATAAAAACCCCAGACTTAATGGGTGCAAACACCAAAGCCTTGCGGGAAAAAGAACAAGTGACCTTGACAAGTAAACGGCAAAAACAACAGGGAAACCGTGTGCTTCAAGGGACTTCACAACTGTTTGGGGAAAGACCGTCTAGGCAAAATGCGCGATCGCCTATTCCGAGGCATGAAAATAAAATCGTAACGGTGGGGGATGAGAACCTTACCATCCCAGACGTAGCTGAAGTCGCTCGCCAGGGGACTTCAGTTCAGTTAGCAGATACGGAAGAACTGTTAGAACAAGTTAAGGCTGCTCACAACTATATAGAAGATGCAGTTGCTCAGAACAAAGCCATTTATGGAGTAACCACCGGTTTTGGTGGCATGGCAGATACTGTTATCTCCTCTCAAGAAGCAGCCGAATTGCAAAACAACTTGATTTGGTTCCTCAAGTCAGGAGCGGGAAAACCATTACCCCTAGCCGATGTCCGAGCAGCAATGCTCTTACGGATGAACTCGCACCTTAAAGGAGCATCCGGAATTCGACTGAAACTGATTAAACGGATGGCTACTTTTCTCAATCAAGGGGTTACCCCCCATGTCTACGAGTACGGATCGATCGGAGCAAGTGGCGATCTAGTGCCCTTAGCTAGGATTACAGGCGCATTGATTGGTATTGATGACTCCTTTACGGTTGATTTTCAAGGGCAATCGATGCCTGCCCCTCAAGCCTTGAAGAAACTGGGGTTGAAACCGTTAATCTTGCATCCAAAAGAAGGGTTAGCGATGACCAATGGCACATCGGTGATGACAGGTATTGCTGCTCTGTGTGTTCACGATGCCCAACAACTGTTAGCCTTAGCCATGGGGACTCATGCCCTCTTTGTGCAAGGATTAGCTGGAACCAATCAATCCTTTCATCCCTTTATCCATGACTTGAAACCCCATTCGGGTCAAAAGTGGGCTGCTGCTACGATGCTCGACCTTTTAGAAGGCTCTGTATTATCGCGAGACGAACGGCAAGAGCAGCAGCACTTTGAAGGAGAGAATTTAATCCAAGACCGCTATTCTCTGCGCTGTCTACCTCAGTATCTTGGCCCCATTGTGGATGGACTGAGGGAAATTGCGGGACAGATTGAAGTAGAAATGAACTCGGTTACTGACAATCCCTTAATTGATGTTGATAATCAAACTACGTACCACTGCGGAAACTTCCTCGGTCAGTATGTCGGTGTAGGGATGGATCGACTGCGCTACTATCTGGGACTTTTGGCTAAGCACCTGGATACGCAGATTGCTCTTCTGGTCGCCCCAGAGTTTAATAATGGCCTTCCCCCTTCGTTAGTTGGTAATACCGGCCGAAAGGTGAATATGGGCTTAAAAGGTTTGCAAATCACCGGCAATTCCTTAATGCCCCTCTTAACTTTTTTTGGTAATTCTATTGCAGATCGATTTCCCACCCATGCTGAACAGTTTAATCAGAATATTAACTCTCAGGGGTTTGCTTCTGCTAATTTAACCCGGCAAGCAATCTCCATTTCCCATCAGTATATGGCAGTGGCTCTCATGTTTGCTGTGCAGGGCGTGGATCAACGAACCTATAAAGTTGCTGGACATTACGATGCCAGGGAGTGCCTTTCTCCTACGACTGAAAAGCTCTATAGTGCTGTTCGAGCAGTGGTAGACAAACCACCTTCAAGTAGAAGGCCTTACATTTGGAACGACTGCGAGCAATCCCTTGATTATCACATCGCCTGTATAGCTACAGATCTAGCACAAGGGGGGCTTATCTCACAGGCAACCCAAGAGATGAGCTTGTCTTGAGCTGATTAGGAAGTAGCTATCTTTTTTAGATCCCACTCTAATGGGTTGGGTAAAATTATTTGTTTTACTGCTGATACTGTATTTTGCTTTCTTCACTAGGAAAGAGCACAATACGACTCGGTCGCTAAACAATATCTGCCTAACATTCCAACAACCTATATGGGCAGGTCGGCTGTGATATGGATCACTAAAAGCCTTCTTCAGATCTAAATATCTCCCTAACATTTTAACAACCTATATGGGTAGGTCGGCTGTGATATGGATCACTAAACTATTCCCTTTTGCCAAACTTGTAAGTGTCAATATGATTCAATTTCTCTATTCATTAATCATTCCTCGGAGTGTGAGGAATTGGAAGTTGCTGCGCCTTGGGGAGTCAGCCCTTGTGGAAGAGGGAGTGGGAAATCAGCAATCAGGAACAGTCAACAACAAGGGAATTCTCCACTCCCTAGCGCAAAGCATTCTCTCCATTCCCGAAATTTTTATCTGAAAAGACAACAGTCATGAACATTACAGAGCATTTGGAACGCGATCGCAAAATTTTTCCCCAGCGAGTCGCCCTACGGTTTGAAGGACAGGAATTTACCTATCAACATTTGGATGAATTGGTCAATCGCATGGCCAATGGACTGAAGCACTTGGGTGTAGAAAAAGGCGATCGCGTGGCGTTATTTTTGCCCAATATCCCGGAATTTGTAGTTGCCTATCTGGGCAGTCTCAAGATTGGAGCAGTGGTAGTTTCGCTCAATGTAATGCTCAAACAGGACGAGGTACTCTTTATCCTCAATGACTGTGAAGCCAAAGCGATCGTTACCACTCAAGACTTGAGAATGCAAATTTTGGCAGATGACCTTGCCCATCTCCAGCACATTTTAATTGCAGAAGGCAAAGCAGAGGAAGACGTGAGTTTGACCCGTTTACTCGCTCGCATGTCTCCTCATGCCAAGGCTCTCTCCATGCAGCTTCAAGACCCAGCCGCTATTATCTATACTTCAGGAACCACTGGATTCCCAAAAGGTGCAACCCTCTCCCATGGCAATGTAGTCTCCAATATGCACTCAGTGAAGCATAATTGCCAGATTCAGCCCCATGATAAGTTGCTGCTGTATTTACCCCTCTTCCACTGTTTTGGGCAAAATTTCATCCTCAATGGAGGACTCAATGCAGCAGCCACCATTGTCTTACAGCGTCGCTTTGACCCAGAGAAACTGGTCGAAACCGTACAATACGAAGGCATTACCATGTTCTTTGGCGTACCCACAGTATTTGCCAAGCTACTAGACATGCAGTTGCCCCCCTTAGCCCTGAGAACTATCCGCTACTACTTCAGTGCAGCAGCAGTACTGCCCGCTGAACTGACCAAACGGTGGCAGGAGCAATACGGCCAATGGGTGCATGAAGGCTATGGGTTAACCGAAACCTCACCGTTCTCCTGCTATAACCACGATTGGCACTATAAATTGGGTTCCATTGGAATGCCCATTGAGAATGTGGAAATGCAGGTTGTCGATGCCCAAGGTGAGCCACTGCCCCCTGGTGAAGTTGGAGAATTAGTGATTCGTGGCCCGAATGTAATGCTGGGGTATTTCAATAATCCCGAAGAGACAGCCAAAGTCTTAAAAGATGGATGGTTCCATTCTGGAGATTTAGGTCACATGGATGAAGATGGCTATTTCTACATTGTCGATCGCCTCAAAGACATGATTAATCAGTCTGGGTTCAAAATTTATCCAGCAGAAGTGGAACGAGTTCTTTACCAACACTCGGATGTGATCGAAGCAGCCGTCTATGGCGCTCCCCATCCTACCAAGGGAGAGGTCGTGAAAGCCAAGGTGCGCTTAAAAGCGGGGCGATCTCTCAAAGCTAAGGCATTGCAAGCATTTTGTGCCGATCGCATGGCCAAGTATAAAGTGCCCAGTTCCATTTCCTTTGTAGACAGTCTGCCGAAGAATCCCACAGGCAAGATTCTCAAACGAGTGTTGCGAGAAGAAGAACTCGCTCTCAAGAAAAAATAGGGAATAGGGAGTCGGGAAAACAAACACTGCCCACTCACCACTCCCCATTAACGTTACAACCTTTTTGGAGATTTATGATGACCTCAGCTACTTGTGTTCAAATTCACAAACCCCACACTGATGACCAGCCGTTATGGGATCTTATCTTGGGATATCTTCCCCAACGAGTGTTACTCTTGGCCCACGACCTCAAACTTTTTCCTCTGTTGGCACAACAGCCTCGCTCTATCGCAGAAATTTGTCAATCACTCAATATTGAATCCCGTCCAGCTTTTGCCATGTTGTCGGTGTTGGTATCGGTTGGATTAGTGGAAGAACAAGCGGGTAATTATTCGCTAACTCCTTTAGCAGAAGATTATTTACTAGCTAGCAGTTCCACTTATGTTGGTGAAGTTTTGGATTCAATGATTGCCAATGACACGGTCGTGTTTTCGTTTGAGAGTTTAAAACGCGCTGTCTTAACTAATTCTCCCCAATTCCAAGGGTTTGAGACCTTTAAACAACAAATGGATCTAGCCCGCTTGTTTACTCGTTCAATGCATAGTCATAGCATGGCAGCCGCTTTAGCTTGGCCAAAAGCCATTGACTTGTCAGGGTACAAGCAACTGTTAGACATTGGTGGTGGTTCGGGAACCCACTCCATCACGGCGATATTGAAATGGTCTGCTTTAAAAGCGATTGTGCTTGACCTACAGCCAGTATGTGAAGTAGCGAAAGAGTTTATCGCCCAGTATGGTTTAGAAAACCGCATTCAAACCCACAGCAGTGATATGTGGGAAGAACAGTTTCCAGTTGCTGACTGCCATTTCTATGCGGATATCTATCACGATTGGACACCAGAAAAAGGACGATTTTTAACCCAGAAAAGCTTCGATAGCTTGCCTTCTGGAGGTCGGTTGATTATTCACGAAATGCTCTACAACGACTCTAAATTTGGGCCACAAACTGTAGCCAATTATAACTTCACGATGTTAGTCACAATGCAGGGACAACAATATTCAGGTCGCGAGTTGTCAACCCTCCTCTCTGAGGTTGGGTTTGTGGATGTAGAAGTTATCCCGACAACTGGCTATTGGAGTATCGTCACGGGTTGCAAACCGTAGAGTCATATCAAACCCATTTGTTTATGCTACAGATCACCATCAGGGTAGAGATAAGCCATGACTTGTCTCTACAGTACACATGTGTAGCCAACATTTAAGGATTTGATATCAGAATTTATTCGATTGAGGGAACATTATTACAAGCTTCCCCATTCCTTCACCTGCTTACTCAACGTTCAACATTACAACTTTTTTGAATTAGGAGGTCAACAAAAATGGGTTTTGATGAAACCAAGGGACTATGGGAATTTAAATCTGCACAACCCTCTCAGGTAGAGTTAAATAGCCAATTCCAAAACACGAAAAAAGCAGTATCCGTGGCCCACGCTATAGTCAAAATGCTGGAACAATTTAAGGTCAACCATGCGTTTGGTATCTTAGGAGGTGCAATTACTCCTCTAGTGGAGAAGTTAGAAAACAGCTCAATTACAGTACATCACTACCGGCATGAGTCTGGTGCTGCTTTCGCAGCCTGCGAAGCCTACTTTGCCAGTGAAGACTACTCTGGTAAAAAGAATGCCAAGACTCCCCCAGTCGCCGTGTTTGCCACTACCGGGCCAGGATTGACAAACACACTCACAGGATTGTTTGCCGCTCGTGGAGAAGGAGCAAAGATCATTTTTCTCTCTGGTGCAACTTATGGGAAAAATAGGGGGCGCTTGGCAGCGCAAGAAACCAGTACTTATGCCATGCCTTCTGATCTGTTGGCTTCAGGAACCCTGTTTGATTATGCAAAAACCATAGAAGCGGTTGAGGAATTACCAGAAATTGCCCGTCGGTTAGCGAAAGGGTTAGAGCAACCAGGGGGATTTATTGCCAATATCAACATTCCCACTGGGATTCAAACCTTACTCACCAAGGCGCTTTCCCCAGCCGTTTTTTCCATAACTCTCGACCCAATTATCGCGACTAAGAAGAAAATAGTCAAACCTTGGGTTGATTGTTTGTCCAAAGAACCCTTTGTCATTTGGATTGGTTTTGGAGCGAGACATGCAGCAAAACAAATCCGTAAATTAGCAGAAGAAACAGGGGCGAAAGTCATCTGTTCGCCACGAGGTAAGGGCATTTTCTCTGAAGAAGAAGATGGGCAATTTTTGGGGGTAACTGGCTTTGGTGGACATGCAGAAGTCCTCGATTATATGTATAAAAATACTCCCAAGCAAATCCTTGTTTTGGGAAGCAATCTTGGGGAATTTACCTCGTTCTGGAATCCTGACTTGCTTGGAACAAATTTAGACTTGCTGCAGAAAGAGAATCTAGAAGGAAAATCCGAGAATCTAGAAGACAAATCAAGTTATAAATTAATTTATGTAAATCCCGACCAGACTTTGACAGGACTTGCGTATCCTGAAACCAAAACTTACTGCATCAGTTCTGAGATCCGTCCGTTTGTCAAAAAACTGCGGAAGCAACTACAAAAAAAACAATCTGATAAGAGTCTGACGGAAAAAATGGTTGGAAAAAAAACGTCTGAGACTCAAGTGGGTTACGACTATTCTAAAGCTTCTGGCCTCGTCAATCCCGCTCTGCTTATGGAGCAGATTCAAGAAGTGATTATCAACAACAGTACCGCATTGGTGATGGCTGAACCAGGGAACTCTTTTGCCTGGGCCATCAATCGTTTGAAATTTTCTCAACCTGGTCGTTTCCGTACCAGCACTTGCTTTGCTTCCATGGGTCACATGACTGCGGGAGTTGTGGGGGCAGCCGAGGCACGGAAGGATAAAGCTGTGGCCATTGTTGGAGATGGCTCGATGCTGATGAATGGTTGTGAAGTCAGCACGGCAGTTAAATATAACATTCCTGCCGTTTGGATTGTCCTCAATGACAGTCGTTACAATATGTGCGAACAGGGCATGGCGCTTCAGGGCTTTAAAGGTATCGATGTCCAAATTAATCAAGTTAATTTTGAGGCCATAGCTAAGGCCATGGGGGCTGAAAGTGTCCGTGTTACTAACCCTGTCGATGTGAAGAGTGCTTTAGAGCAGGCATTAGCATCAGATAAACCGTTTGTGGTCGATGTCGCAATTGATCCAAGCGTGCAAGCACCCATCGGCACTCGGATTCAGAGCTTAGTATCGCAAGGTTCTGCCCATTGATGAACTGATATTACAGGCTTGTGAAGAGGTGATGTTTGATGCTTTTTTTCTGCTCACTACTCTCCAGCACGTAGCACGAATCGTCACTTGTTTTTCTCATTGCTGCAAAAAATCACGACGTATATCACAATGAAACCCGTTGGAATTCAATCTCTAGCCATTACTCTTCCCCATGTCATTCGCACCAATGACTATTATCGGCAAAACTACCCTGATGCGGTGGCTAAAGCAGAACAAAAAAACTTGGCCAAGGTGTTTTCAGCCTCCCAATCTACCCCCAACCCAACTGAGTTTGACCAAGAAATGGCCAAATACCTATCCGATCCGTTCCGGGGGGCAGTTGAACGCCGAGTCTTAGGTCCTGGGGAGTCTCCGTTAACGTTAGAGTATCGTGCAGCCTGCGATGCTTTGGAAGCGGCTAATCTTGCTGCTAGCGGCATCGATTTGTTAATCAGCGCCTCGTGGTTGCCTGAATATTATGTTGCTCCTGGGAATGCTGTCTTCCTAGCGCGTCAGTTTGGCGTGAGTTGTCCAGCATGGAATATCGAGTCGGCTTGCTCGAGTGGTTTAGTGGCATTTCAAACTGCTTGCGCTCTGGTACAAACTGGACAATACCGTAACGTGCTAGTTACCTTATCATCGACTAATTCTCGGTTGGCCGCTGAGAGCGATACATTGTCTTGGTTCCTAGGTGATGCTGGTGGTGCTTTTGTGGTCAGCGAGTTGAAATCCAATCAAGGCATTTTGGGTGCGAAAGTGGTCAACACGGCTGATACTTGTGGCGTTTTTGTCCACGAGTTCGAGCCAACCGAACAGGGCGATATTCGAGTTTGCTTGCGAGCTGGGAAAACTGGGAGCCGTCCCCTGCGTGATACGGCTGGAGATTTAGTCCGGACTTGCTGCCAAGGGGCTGCGGCTGCGGCTGGTGTAAGTTTGCAAGACATTGACTTTTTTGCTTTCAATACTCCTCTGGCTTGGTATTCCAGCTTGTGCGTGAAGGCACTGGGTATTCATCCAGAACAGACACTTAATCTTTTTCCCAAATACGGTAATCTCGGTCTCGCGCTACCTGCCGTTACCCTCTATCATGCGGCTCAGTCAGGTAATATTCGCGAAAATGATTTGGTTTTGGTTTACACCGTTGGTTCCGTTTCTACGGCTGGAGCCGTGGTGATGCGTTGGGGTGATGTGGTACTTGGGCCAGCTCCTGCCCCCTCGCCCAGTTCTGTCATGCCCGCTTTGGTTTAGAGCGTTTTAACGTCTTTTGTTGGGGCAGTGTCCCTTTGCCTACCCCATTCCCCATCCATTGTTTCTTGGTCACAAACCAATTCTTAGTCAACAAACATAAGGAGTAAAATCATGTTCAATCAATCTGTAGGAATTCGTTCATTAGCAGTCAGCCTCCCTAGGGAAATTCGTACGAATGATTATTATCGGGAAAATTATCCCAAGTTAGTCGAGGAGGCAGAAAAACTAGGTTTAGCTCGAATTTTTGTTCCTGAAGAATCAAGCTCCAACCAGGTTGATATCTACACCGAAGAGATGCTCCCCTATTTGTCCGATCCTTTCCGAGGTTCTGTAGAGCGGCGAGTAATTGATAGGGAGGAAAACGCTCTCACCCTAGGATATCGTGCGGCTTACCAAGCTCTCGAAGCAGCTAATCTTACTGCTGAAGAGATAGATTTAGCTATTGTCAATACCACATTACCCAAAGGAGTTATAACCGGTGATGCAGCCTTTTTTGCTCGCGAACTAGGGCTGAAGTGTCCGGCTTGGAATATAGAGTCAGGCTGTTCTGCTGCTATGGTTGCTCTTCAGACTGCTTATGCACAAGTCAGATCTGGAGAATGTCGCAATGTTTTGGTGATAACCTCCGCAGCTTTTAGTGATTTTCTGTCTCCTAATGACACTCTTGCATTTATTTCAGGTGATGGTGCCAGCGCCTTTATTGTCAGTGAGGTGAATGCCAATGACGGAGTAATCGGCAAAAAGATTTTGAATGCTGGTGAGAGTTGGGGCGCTCTCGATAATCACTTCATTCTTGACAAACAAGGTAAAGTTCAAATTGAATTTCAGCCCACTGGAAAAGCATCAACTCAGACAGTACATAGCCAGCTTTTTTATCCCTGCTGTCAAGCCGCTGCTGCCGCTGCCGGAGTTACACTCAACCAAATCGACTTTTTTGCCTTTCATACCCCCACCGCTTGGATTGCTAAGGCTTCTACTCGGTCTCTCGGTGTAGATTTTGCTCGGACAGTTGACCTTCACCCTTACGTTGGTAACATTGGATCAGTTACAGCTCTCATCAACTTGTACTTCGCTGCTAAAGCAGGTCGTATTCGTGAAAATAACTTAGTTCTCCTCTATACTATTGGTTATGCTGGCAATGCTGGTGCAATAGTTATGCGGTGGGGCGATGTAGCTTTAGGCCCACTCCCTGAAAACTCAGAAAAAATCCTCCAGGCAGCTTGTAGCCAAGAGCCTGTTGCTGTAGTGGTTTGATCTTAGCTCCTTTAGGTTACATCAGTAGATACAAAGGGTAGGTTTAAAACCGGCATCTACCCATTTAGTCAATATGCCCCCCTGAAGATAGAAGAAACCCGGCGATCGCCACTAGGCAGAGACTGGGTTTCTAGCCCCTGCTCCCTTCGACTCTGCTCAGGGAGCGCAATCAGTGAATCCTCATTAATGGTTACGGGCAAACCCCCTGATGATTGCCCCCACGGAAATAGCGTACTGGCTTTGACCAGTCTACATACAGTTCCATCGTGCCATCGGACAGCCGTCTGGCTGCATTAGCCTCGATAATCGGAGGTACGGGTTGAGGTCGTTGTCTGGCTGTTCTGTCCATGTAAGGAGCAGGGTTGCGGATATCATGCCAGGTAGTTACGCCAGAGCGCCTGATACGGGGATTTTCTGGCGTTCCTCCCCGTCCACTGACCACAAAACGACTATTGCCCACCGCATCGCACCCTTGAACGATGATGGTCTCTGGGTCAATCACTTCTGATTCTAATTCAGTATCCTGTTCGGTGGGATTGACATTGAGGTTAGAAATGGTGACTGTCCCACTGAGTCCAAACTGGGAACTAGCCGTAATATCGCTCAACGGGGTTAAGTTTTTCCGGAATTCTAAGCCCAAGATACTGTTACTAACAATATTAATATTGCCCCCATTGCCTTCAAACGCATTGGCAATAATATCACTGTTTTCTTCAGAAATAGCAAACACAAAGGGACTGTTAATCGTAATATCCCCCCCATTGCCTGCACCTCTGGCTTCCGTAGAAATCAACCCGCCATTGCGCAAGAGGAGGACATCGCCCACTCTTAGCTCAATATTTCCCCCTTCACCCGAAGCCGTTTCTGCCGTTAACCGTCCGCCATCGCGTAATTCTAGACGATAGGCTTGCAGTTGTAAGTCCCCCGCATTTCCGGTTCCGTTGTTGCGAACCGTGATTTCCCCTTGATTGAGCAGTTGAATCAGATTACCATTAATCGTGATATTGCCAGAATTCGCAGACAGGGTTTGACTTTGCACCCCTACTTCTCCCACTTCCGTGGAAATTAAGCCTTGATTACGAACTAACAGTACATCCCCCACTTGCAGATCAATCTTACCCCCCCCACCGGAAGCAGTTGCAGTGGTAATTTGTCCTTCGTTGGTAACTTCAATACGGTTAGCTTGAATTTGGAGGTCACCTGCTGTGCCAGTTCCTTGATTTCCTACACCCACTCTTCCACCATCAGAAACAGTTAAGCGAGGGGTGTTAATGGTTAAACTACCTGCATCTCCAGAAGGGAGATCGGGAAGTCCTGTTGCTTGACGAAACACTTCTGGTAAAATCGGAGCATCTGATAGGATTTCAGCTCGAAGTTGCCCATCTTCTGTCTCGCCAATACCACTGACTTCTATAGAATCCGTAGCGTTGATCGTTAAGTTTCCTGCCGATCCCTCAGCCACTGTTGAGGCACTAATCGTTGCCCCATCTCTAATGACCAATCTAGAAGTGTTTACTAATGTTGTTCCTCCCTTTGCTTCAGTAGCTGTTGCATTACTGAGAACAGTTCGTCTTAAACTTACAGGAATAAATCCAATCAATGTAATGGATTCAGAAGCATTAATAGTAACGTTTCCAGCTTGCCCCCTACCTAGAGTGCTATTGCTGATATTCCCTCCATCCAGAAGGCTTAAGTCTTGAGTCTCAATGCTCAGATTCCCGGCATTACCTTCTCCTGCTGTCACAGCAACCAAACTACTGAAAATATTTGGATTGTCACTGGCAAAACTATTCACTTCTACCCCATCAGCCGCACTGACCGATACATCCCCTCCATCCCCACTGCTATAGGTTTTGTTATGTATAATTCCTCCTCCTGATAGCAACAGGTTTCCCGTAGAAATATTCGTTTGCCCTCCTGCTCCCTCACTGACCGTTTCATTAAATAAGAGACTTGGAAATGTCTGTTCTACATCAGTTCCACTAACTTCCAACATCTCACTCGCCTTCACCGTTAAGTCACCCGCAGGACTTGAACCCCTATTTTGAATCAATCCTGCTGACCCTCCTGTGAGCCGCACTTGCCGTCCCACCATCTCAATGGAACCGCGTCCTAATCCACTGGCATCCACTGCGGCCTGTTGTGATAAATTAATGTCTCCAAAACGTTCTACTCCCTCATATCCCAATCGCCATCCTCTCTCCACAGAGGTTAAACTCACTTGTCCTTCACCCACCCCCGCTAGAGCAATATGTCCTTCAGGCGCTCTAACTACTCCCCCAACTAAGTTCACTTCTCCTCCAATTAAGGCTAAAGTATTTCCCGAACTCACCTCCAACCCAGGATTGGCCTCGCTGCGGTCTACTGGAGAGGTCCGAATACTTCTAATCGTCAATCCATGTCCTTCACCGTCCACCTGAATGGGAGCTGGATTATCCATATTAAAATTTAACCCAATCGGAGAATTAATGGTCAACAACGGTTCCTCACTAGGGTCGTTCGTATTAAACACTACTCCATCATTGAAGATAATCCGATCGGCTGTTGTGCCAAAAAACGACCCACCCAACCTCAACTGCGCTCCCGAACCAAACCGAATTCCTGCCGGATTAATCAGGAATAGATTTGCTGTTCCTTGTGCTTCAATCAACCCATTAATAAAGGATTGATTCCCCCCAGTCACCCGACTAAAGATATTTTGAATATTAGGACTATTCTGGAACACTGCCGAACCCCCAAAAGGAACTGAGAACTCCCGGAAACTATGAAACAAATTCTGTCCCGCAGTTGTTCCTCCATCAATCATAAAATGGGGATTTCCATTTACCCTCGTCCCCAATGAGCCATCAGGAACTACCTGAGCAAAGGTGGGTGAAGCAGTAAAGGCAAAAGTCGCAGCAACCAGTGTCGTTGAAAGAGTGAGCCAAGTCCGTTGCATAGCTATGCTCCAGATGAAACGCTTTGCCTCGAACGTATATCTAGATAGCATGATTGTCAAGTAAATAATTAACCTTTATTAAGTATTAATAACGCCAATATTCTTCATTCCTCTGGTTGTTGTACTCTCAATCCCTAAAGTTGAGAAAGGCAGCTTTGGTAGATGACTGCTGGTTTCTTGGGGTTTTAATTCTCCGGAGAATAATACCTTATCTAATATTTATCTATCAATTGAGTTTGATTTTTTTAGCTTTTCTGTGATAGAAAAACATTGTGAAAACAGGGATTTACTGCTAGACTACACTCGATCCCACTGGCCCTGAGCGGAGTCGAAGGGAGGGGGATAGGGCACTAAAAAGTATCCTGGTTATAATTTATGCTTAATCGAGTTCAATTTAGCCGTAAAATAGGTCTTTTTTTAGCAACTGTGGTGCTATTAGAGGTCAGTCCAAGACCCGTTCTTGCTTATCGGAAATCTAGTCCAATGATTGCAGATGCGATCGCTCTAACTGAGTCTCCTGGCTCCCTCTTACCCTTGGATTCTGTAGGAATAAAAATTAGCCAGCGCATTACCCCTCCCATTCCTCAACCGCCACTGCCGAGTGAACCTCTACCCCTTCCAGAAGAGATCCTGATTCCTCCTGAATCTCCAGAAGACTCAGAAATCATACCGTCGGAAGGAGAAAGTGATTTTTGGATTGAGAGATTTGAAATTGAGGGGAATACAGTCTTTAGTAATGAGGAATTAACAGAAGCACTTGCCTCTTTTCTCCAGCAAGAGTTAACCTTGGTTGAACTGTTAAAAATCCGGTCAGTTATTGCTGAACTTTATAGCCGTGAGGGTTACATTTCTTCTGGAGCGATTTTTCCTCTACAAAGAATAACTGATGGGACGCTAAAAATTCAGGTTATTGAAGGCAGTTTAGAATCGATTGAAGTCATTGGAGTGCGTCGCCTCAGTTCTAACTATATTCGTAGTCGCCTCGCTTTGGTGGGTTCCCCTCCACTAAATATCAACCGTGTATTAGAAGGGATGCAATTGTTGCGCTTCGATCCTCTTATAGAGAGCATTACCGGCGAACTGCAAGTGGGGAGTAGCCCACAAACCCGCATATTGGTGGTCACGGTTACGGAAGCTGATAGTTTTACGATTACTACTAATCTGGATAATGCTCGTGTTCCTAGTGTGGGTACGTTTCGCCGACAATTGCTGATCGAGGAAGGCAACTTAACGGGTTTGGGGGATAAATTTCTCAGTATTTATACGAATACGGATGGCAGCAATATTTTTGATTTCAATTATACTTTGCCCTTAAATGCCAGCAATGGAACCTTGAGTGCTGGGTTTGGCATTAGTCGTAGCCGTGTGATTACAGAGCCTTTCGATCGCCTGGGGATCACTTCTGCCTCTAACTACTATAGAGTCAGTTATCGCCAGCCGCTTATTCGGACGACTCGACAAGAACTTGCCCTAGGATTGACGTTTTCTTGGCAAGATAGTCAAACGGAATTAGAGCTGGATGATATTGGGCCTTTTCCCCTTTCTCCTGGAGCCGACGATCGCGGTAGCACCCGTATTGCTGCTCTGCGGTTTTTTCAGGAATGGACAACCCGGAGCGAACGGGATGTTGTCAGTTTGCGATCGCAATTTAGTTTCGGTTTAAATCAACTCTTTAATGCCAGCCGTAACGAAGCTCCTCCTGACAGTAATTTTTACACTTGGCGGGGACAAGGACAGTGGGTGCATTTGTTGGCTCCTGATATGCTATCGATTGTTCGTACCGATATCCAACTAGCCGATCGCCCTCTGGTTCCTTTGGAGCAAATGGGACTAGGTGGAGTAGACACTGTACGTGGATATCGTCAAGAAGCTCTACTGACCGATAATGGAGCCTTATTCTCAGCAGAAGTGCAACTGCCTGTGGTGCGAGTTCCCAGGGTGCAAGGAATTTTACATCTGATTCCCTTTATTGATCTTGGGGTCGGCTGGAATGAACAGGATTTAGACCTGGAAGAAAACTTCTTAGCTGGAATGGGTTTAGGACTATCTTGGCGAATGAGCGATCGCTTCATAGCTCGAGTAGACTGGGGTATCCCCCTAACTTCCCTTTCCTCTGATCGCGAGAGTTGGCAAGAAAATGGCGTTCATTTTTCTATCCTCACGAATTTTTAAACTTTCATCGAACCCTAGGCTTCTTGCACGAGAACATAGGGTTGGACAATAAGAGCCTCAAACTGTTGATCTTCAACACGCTCCCAATGATTTAATTGTTCGAGGGTGGGTTTAGTGATCAATTGTTCGCTAATCCAGTGTTGTACGGAAGTGAGTTGATCCGTAGCGATCGCTACTCCGACATCGACTAAATCTAATCCTTGAGTCACCACTACCACATTATCCCTCGCAATATGAGGCTTGAGCCATTGCCATTGTGCCCGATCCACTTCTTGCGTGAGACGTTCCCTAATGTCTTCCATCTTTGAGGTTATCCATTCTAATTTTGCACCTGCTTATTCTACCGTCCTAAGTCATGGAGTGCATGGATAGCATCTTTACAGACTTCGGTCACTCGCTCTAACTCTGCTCGTTTGGTTGTTTTTGGCGGATCGATCGCAGAGCCAATACGGACGGTAATCGGAACAGAGCGCGGGAGAGGAGTCTCTTTAACGAGGATGTTTTCTGTACCCCATAAACTAATCGGTAATAGGGGCGCTCCAGCTTTAGCTGCAATCATCGCTGCGCCTAATTTCGGCGCACTAATGCGACCGTCTGGAGTCCGAGTACCTTGTAAAAATAATCCTGTCGCCCAGCCTTCCTCTAAAGCAGATAGGGCATTACGAATGGCACTGCGATCGGCGGCTGCTCGTTCAACGGGATAGGCTCCATATAAGCGGATAGCTTGTTTTAATACGGGAACTTTAAATAATTCTTCCTTAGCCATAAAAGCGACCGGTCGCCGCACGCAGTTGGAAAGAATGGGGGGATCGAAATAACTGGCATGGTTACTGACAATGACTAAAGGCCCCTCCTGGGGAACGTTTTCAGCCCCATAAATCTGACCTTGAAAATACACATGCAGCATGGGACTGACCACAGACCACTTGAAGAGGTGGTAAAGAACAAGACTTTTCAAGGGTTCGCGGTTTTGAGTCATGGTTTTGAGAACGAATCGGGATAGGGAAGAAAAGGTTTAGAGATTTTATCAAACTGAGCCGCTCTTTAGGGTTTTACTTTGATTAATTTATTGAGTCTAAGCTGATGGGAGGGACTTAATAGCGCTTGCCAGGTGAGCAGGACAACACCGAGAGTTCCTAATGCACTTCCAGAGGCGATCGCAAAGACAATGATGATTTGATACCGCACTGCATCCAAGGGGCTAGCTCCGGCTAAAATTTGACCGGTCATCATCCCGGGTAAACTGACCACTCCCATCACCATCATCGAGTTAATGATGGGAATCATGCCGCGCCTAACGGCTTGTTTGACTTCGGCATGGGTGGCTTCCCATCGGGTTGCTCCTAAGCTCAGAAGAGTTTCAATTTTGCCCTGATTCGTCACTAAACTCTCCATAAACTGCTCTAGCCCTAAGGACACTCCATTCAAAGCATTACCTAAAATCATACCCAATAGGGGAATTAAATATTGGGGATCGTACCAGGGAGTGACTTGAATTACAGCCAGGATAGAGAATTGGGTAATGAAGAACGCAGCCACTAAAATGGAGAGGAAGGAGCGCCAATAGATACCCACAAATCGCCTTGAGGTGCGGTTAACGCCAGACATTCCCGCGATGCTGGTCATTAGGATAGCCAGTAGTAAAATGGCGATCGGATTCGATAAGGAAAACAGCCAATTGAGGACATATCCAATTAACAATAGCTGGACGACCATGCGAATCGTGGCGATCGCTAATGTTTTCTCTAATCCTAACCGCAAACCCACCGATAATCCCATATTGATGAGAATTAATAGGGATGAACTGACCAATTGAATCTCACTAATGGAAATCGTGCTCTGGGACATGAATTCTTACCACTTCATCATCGGTAATGGGTTAAGGGGATTGTGCTTAAATTCTTCTTTAGTTAAGCGCAACAAGTTTTGATGAAAGCCAAGATTAGGAAAGGTTTTCAAGACTTCTTTAATATAAATTCTCGGTAAGCCAAACGATCGCCACCCCTGAGACACATCCACCCAATCTCCTTTTCTAAACACTTCCACTAACGGATACTCGCAGTTACGAACACGGGTAAATTTGTGGTGTAAATCGATCATTAGCGAAATTTCCGTTGACCATGACTCTTTACCTTGATTTTTGAGGTAAGTTTGAGCTAATTCAATCGATGGCGGTAAATAGTCCACCGTATCATCCGGCCAAATCCCTAGATCGTGAAAACAGCCAGCAATAATTAACTTTTCTCGATCGTCCTCCTGGCAATTATGAAAAATAAAGCAGAAATTCAATACTCGATAGACATGGTTTCTATATGGCTCGTATTGACTGCCGATCGCGGATTTCCACTCACCAAGAATGGATTCTAATAGGGGGATATGGGTTTCTATACACATATAGCAATTCTCTTTTCTATGGAGTACAGTTTTAACCCTTAGACCCTAAGCAATACAAGCCTATTGCCTAGCAGGAAGCACGATAAGAATGTACTAAAAGTTTTTCATTGCTCGTTGAATTTGCCGTTGATCGTCACGGCGTTTTATGTCTTCCCGTTTATCATGGAGTTTTTTCCCTCGACCTAAACCAACAGCGACTTTCACCCATCCTTCTTTTAAGTAAAGCTTGAGGGGAATTAAGGTTAAGCCTTTCTGTTCCACTTTACCGATGAGTTTACGAATTTCTTCTTTATGTAATAACAATCTGCGGGTTCGTAAGGGGTCATGGTTAAAGTAATTCCCTGTGGTTTTGTGGGGAGAGATATGCACATTGAGTAAGGCGGCTTCTTGATTGCGAATTAACACATAGCCATCCCGAAGATTAACCCGTCCTTCGCGAATTGATTTGACTTCGGTTCCCCGCAGTTCAATTCCGGCTTCATAGGTTTCTAATATTTCATATAAGTATCGTGCTTGCCGGTTATCACTTAAGATTTTATGTCCACTGCCTGTTTTAGCCATAGTTTTTCCTCAACATACATTATTTTCCAATCGCTCCATCCCCGTAAATCCCTCTTGGGAAGGGAGGCTTTTTTTACGGATTTATCCCTCTCAATTCCTTTGAGACAGCCGGACTTTCTCTAATTGGTTCTCTTTTTAAGGGGGATAGGCTAGAGCGAGATTAAATGTACTATACTTTACTCGTTACTCAACGACAATACACCATTCATAGAGATCGTAGGTGACACAATGGTTAAGAATCAAGGGATCTTGCTCAACGATCGCCTCTGCTTCTTCCCAAGATTCGGCTTCAAATACTAACATGCCACCGCCTCGTCTGCGCCAATATCCACTCCGGGCTTTATGTCCTTTATTCACGAGGTCTTGAACAAAGGCTTTGTGGGCGGGAACATATCGATCAAATGTCGCTTTATCAACGATTCCAGATTCGATTTTGGCAAACCAAGGCATGATCGAAGAAGAGTTATGATTTTTGGGTGATTCTTTTTTATTTTAGCGATGAATAGCAAAATAGAGCGTTTTTTTGTGGCTCTTGTGGTTCCCTCTGGGCTTCAGGAGGAAGTGGAGCAGATTAAGCAGGAGTTTAGCGATCGCTACCAGAGTCGCAAAGCCTTTAATTCTCCTGCCCATATTACCCTACAACCGCCGTTTGAGTGGGAACCCGGCAACATCCAACAGGTGGAAGAGTCCTTAGAAGACTTTGTGAGTAATGTTTTCTCCATCCCCATTCAACTCGACGGGTTCGCGGCCTTTCCCCCTAAGGTCATCTATATTAATGTGGTCAAAACCCCTGAACTGATGGCCCTGCAATCTGCCTTGATCCGCCATCTTCAAAGTACCCTCCCCTCCATCAAACGGTCCTGCCATCCCTCCTTTACCCCCCATGTCACCGTTGCCTTTCGGGACTTAACCCCCAAGAACTTCCGCCAAGCCTGGCCCAATTTTGAGCATCGTTCGTTTCAAGGTAAGTTTATCGCTTCTAGTCTGACCCTCCTACGCCATAACGGTCAACGTTGGCAGTTGTTTGCTGAGTTTCCCTTAACCGAAGAAATGTAAAGTTTTGTTGCGAATGCTGGACATTTTGCAAAACCGTATATTAGACTACAGAAAGTTAAAGATAAATCGTTCATCTTACTTTACTTCGTTTGTCGAGTAAGACGGAAGTAAGGAGAAATCCTGAAGGAACGCGCCTCTGTTAACGATGAAACAAAGCGAGTTTGATTATCTTAGGAGGCGAAAGCTATGGAACTTTGTTATCGCGGACTTACCTATAATTACAATCCTCCCACTATCGAAATGGGAGAAGAAAAGGTTGGTGGAACCTATCGCGGTTTAGAATGGCGGTTCCGCAACATCAAGAAAGCACCAGTGATGCAAACCAACCTGGATCTCAAATATCGTGGATTGAGCTATCATGTCGGCAGTGAAGTCAAAGCACCGCAAGCTATTCCAGAGGTAGCACCAGTTACCCCAGTGGTTGCTGCGGCAGCATCGATGGCTGGATCGGTAGCAGAAACAGCCAGAGCTTTAATGATTTCTCGCGATCGCAGCATCAAAACCCGTCAACAAGCCATGCTCGGCCGTTTAGCCACAGAAGTCGGTTTAACTGCTGATTCTGGAAAATATTGGAGCCGCATTCAAGGGAAAATCCAACCTACTTTCCGGGTGAACTATGAGCATCATGTAGGTTCCTACAGCTAGAAACGCTGTTTTGGATTAGCTCTTAGTTGGTATATTTTGAGTATCATCTCCCTCCAAGGCTCTTGGGGGGAGCTTTTTAGGATTGCTCTCTCTATAGAAGTCGACTCTTTAGCCTCCTTCTCACCCCTTAAGCAAAAATATTTCTCTTTCTTGAACACACCCGCAATCGTAGTCCTGTCAGTTTCTTCATTAATCTTGTTAGCTGGGCTAATTACCCATTGTCATCAATCTAAGAGCCTTCCCTTGGCTTCAAGACCTTTCTTGTCAACGATCGCTTAACCAAAACTGACATTATCTATTTAATTATTAGACGTCTTGCATAAATGGGCATACTATGAATAGTAATCAAATAATTATCTATTCTTCTGCCTATTGCCTGACTTCTACAAGAAGCCTATTGATTAACGGAAGAACAAACCAGGGAAGTTGTAACCTACTCCTAAGGTTAATCCCCAATCTACAGCTCGCACATCCCAAAAGCCAGTATTTAAGGTGGCATTAAACGTAAAGTTATTGCTAAAGGGCACATCAATGCCAGTGGTAACTAAGGGCCCATGAGTACCATTTTTGAGGTCTAAACCAAACCCACCGCCGATGAAGAGGGTGACGGGTGGAGCGTAGGGTTCGCGACTGAAGGGAATGTCATAGGTAAAGGGAATCGTGATGCTCGTACCATCCCCAATAATTACTGAGGGACGGAAGGAAAAATTTTCGGTAAAGGCAACCCGCGTTAACAAGGTACCACCAGAACTACCGAGAGAAGATTCACCATGAAAGCCAATGGTTCCCCCTAAACCAATATAGCTAAAGCCATTATAGTATTGGGCACGTTCGTACCGCCGACGCTCAACCGAGTAGCTATTCTGACCATCTGGAGCTTGGGCGAATTGTCCAGAAACGTTAGTTTCTCCGAGTCCTTGGGCATTGGTACTCCCTTGTCCTGGGACTTCATAGTTAGAGGTAGCTTTCACGTGTTGAGGGGAGGTAAAGCTAGGGGTGGGAAGGGTTTGAGTGCGTACTGTGTCGAGGGTAGCTTCAAAGGCTTCTGGACTAATAGCAGTGGGGGTTACGGGAATCTCTGGGGCTATATAGGGCGCTTCTAGGGGCGCATAATCTTGAGATTTAGTCGGATTTTCCCCTAGAGTTTGGGCTGATGTGGGTTGGGGGGAGATAATGCTCCACATCGCTGACGCGATCGCCAAAATACCCGCCAGATTAAGTAATAAATATAGATTAATACGCCTTAAAACCATGATAGTTAATGTCACTCCTCGATGAAACGGATACTCGCTCCAGGGATATCTTAAGCTAGATTGCCCATGGCGGCTACCACTTGCTGGGAAATAAAGGGCAGGAGGTGAAGATTTTGGCTTTGTTCAGTAAAAATGACCAGTAAGTAGGGCCGGAGATTATCCCCCATTTCAATATAGGCGCTTTCATGGCGCAGCGTTCCCATTAAACCCGATTTTGACCATAGAGCAGCCGTTGGCGGTAGACCTTGACCCAAGAAACCGAGGATAGAGTCTAGATTAGGGTCAATTTTCTGGCGCATCAAGGCCATCATTTCCTGAGAGGATTTGGAGGAAACGGCTACGCCACCGATAATACTATGTAGTAGGCGAGCGGTGGCATTGGTGGTTAAGCGATTTTGGTTTTCCATCTGGGGGCCTAAAAATAGGCGATCGCGGCCATAAGCTCCATACGTCCAATTCTTTTGGTTTACGTTAATAGACTCTAATTCTGGCCATCCCAAGGACTGAAAATAGCGGTTAACAATATTACGTTGGGACTTCCAGGTTTCAAAGGGGCCGCCGGAAAACGCGGGTCCGCTCGTCGTTCCAGTCAACACATCAAGGACTAAACTGGTAGCATCAGGATTGCGATCGCGGATCATATCTTGGATGGCTCGTTCTAATTCTGCACTAGGAAGAGCCATACCCGTTTCCAACCACTCATAGATAGCGACTAAATAAAACAGGGTGACCAAATGCGCAGGGGCGATCGCCTGTTTTCCTCGATATTCAAATCCCCTCACCGGGTGTTTCCAGAACTCTTCAGCCGATAGCGCTCCTCCTGTATTTACCCAAATAGGAGGGTCATAAACCACCCAAGTGAGCGCCACTTGATCTTGGCTCAGTTGGGGAAAAGCAGTCCAAGTATTATCCAAGATCTGATATCCCAGATGAGCTAAGTCTTTATCTTTGTGGAAAAAAGTCATGTTAATCAATTAAAAATAGGTCTAAGTTGGGCCCAGCTTGCTTTAGTGACCCTAATACAGGAGCATCAGTAAATCGCCGTATGATTGATGACATTTTCCTATAAAGCTAGGTTAAAAATCTCCTGTGCCGATAAATTGAACTGGGGAAAAGTAGGAGAAACAATGGGAGTATCTTCAGTAAAGGGAGCCATCTGATATTCCCCATCAACCAGGCTACAAACAAAAAAGGTTGGCTGCTTGGGGTTGCCGATCAGCTTTCTCGGCCCCAAGGCTGCATAATCAATAATCCAATATTCCTCGATACCCATTTCCTCATAATCTCGCAGTTTATTGTAGTAATCATCGCGCCAATTCGTAGAAACGACTTCAACAATTAATTTGACTGAATCAGGATGTTGAATAATAGATTCGCTTTCCCACCGAGCTTCCGCACCCATAATGTCTTTGTTCAAAACAATGATGTCCGGTTCATAACCTGATTTGTCCCCTGTGGGCTTGACAATAGATTCTCTAGGAATTGTCCAAATCCCTCCTTTGCCCATCTGCCGAATCGCGATCAAGAGTTGCTCGATCAGGGAACCTGTTAAATCAGAATGTTTCCCCTTGGGCTTGGGCATTTCGATAATCACTCCATCCTGCAATTCGTATCGGACTTCTGAGTTTTCAGAATACCAACTTATAAATTGATCAAAACTGTATACTTTGGGTTCGGCTTCAGCTTGAGTCATCGATCAGTTTTCTCAACGTTCAACGGGTACAACTCGGTTTTCCCTATTGCCTATTGCCCTATTCCCTAGTGTCTGCACCCAGTACTATATACTAATCCTAAAATTGACCCCAAGAGCCACCAGCCCAGAAAATTAATGCGAGAGTCGAAGAGGGTAATATCTAAAAGATGAAAGAGGCTAATTCCAGCAAAAGCAAGAAGATAACTGAATAAAATTGCCCCTTCAGTTTGACGGGGTAACCGGGAGAGGAGATGGGTGGCTTTGGCTAAGATCCAAGTGACTAAACAGAAGAACCAAATGGTTAGAGGAATACCCATTTCAGCCAGGAACATTAAGGGTAAATTGTGGGGATGACCGATCCAATAGTTCATTTGGGTTTCATAGAGTGGGGAAAAACTCCGCAGTCCCCAACCGAGAAAAGGGCGTTGATGGACTAAGTCGATCGCAAATTGCCATTGGGTCGATCGCAGTTGCGCTAGGGGGCGATCAGGAAACATCTCATCGGTGAGCCTAGCCCAAATATAGGCAGGGACTACCATCCGCACCCATTGGCGGGATGGATCGACCCCAAAAGCCGACCACAGGATAAGTCCACAGACAGCCATCACTGCGGCGACTAAGATGCGCCATCCCCAATAGAGAGCATAGGCTAAAACGGCTAAGGCGGCGATCGCCCAGGCATTGCGCGAATGGGTCAGAAATAAGGTGATGCCATCTAAAACGGTGGTTACTCCTAAGCCGATCCAAAACCAGCGTTTTTTGGATCGTTTCTCTAGCAATAATCCTAAAGCGAGTATCCAAACGATCGCGAGATAGGCGGCTAAATCATTGGCATAGCCAAATATGGAAGAAATGCGACCGGGGGGGATACCACCTGCAGTTAGGGGCCAGTCAATGACAATACCCAGCCATCGGATGGGCCCTGACCATCCCCGAAACCGTTGCCCTAAGCCAATGATAGCGACTGGTAGAGAAGAAAATACTACCCAGGTGGCCATTCGACGCAGATGACCTGATGTGCCGATCAGCTCTCCGAGGCCAACCAACAACAGAATAAAGGGCAGAAAATGGGCTAAACCGAGGGCTGCTTCTCCTGGAAACTCTGCCAGTAAGCACGTCAAGATTAAGCCTAAAGCAAAAATGATCAAGGCTTGGGTGAGGGGGCGACGTAAGGCGACCTCTCCCCGATCGCGTCCCATGTCAAAGAAGAAGACTAGCCCCAAGAGTAATCCCAATAAGGGGCTAAACACAAAGGTGGCTAACCAACCTTGCAGGCAAAACCAGGGTCTTTGGTCAGATGCAGAGGTCATGCCATTTCCCAAGCGGTGGAACGGGTAAGCCGAATTTGGGCGAGGGCAAAGATCATGGGAATGATACGGGTATAGTTGGTGGAGATCGCCCGCCAGCCCAGATCGGCAAAAAACCAGGCCCACAGGGTCGGCCCTAGGACGGCAAACAGGGTTCTGGCTGCCCCATAGCGAGCGGCATTAGTCGCCATACCAAGACTTGCTTTTTGCAGAATAATTTGGGATTGAATCTTGGTAGCGGCGATCGCTCCCCCGCGCACCAAAGCTTGTTTTGCAGTTTGATAGGCAGCAAAATGGAGAGCAAATTGTTGGGCTAGTTTTTGCACCAACAGGGGCCGAATCACAGAATTGACGGCTAAGGCACATCCCCCTTTCAGAAATACAGCGATCGGGTCTTTCTGAGTCGATAAAGGCAGGGGTTCGGCAAAATCCGCTTTTGCAAGTGCTTTACGGATACGCTGCTTTAAACCTCGTTTTTGCTCGGCTGGTAGCTTTTTCCAGGAGCGACGAATCAGGTGTAAAAAGATTTCGGCTTCGAGTTCTGTGGTGGAGAGTTCCTGAGAATAGGGCAGTTTAAGATAGCGACAGACTTGAATGAGCACTTGGCGATAGGTAATGGTCTGGGTTTGTCCCCGTAAAACCGTGAAGCCATCAGCAGCTAAGAATTGGAAGCGCTCTTCTATGGTATCAATCCACTGTTGGCGGTTTTGGCTTTGAACGGCGATCGGATCGGGGGTATAAACATAATCTAGGGGGTTTAGCTTACGCTGAAATAGCAGATGGGTTAACTGCTGTAACTCTTCTTCTGTGGCTAGTTCTAGGACTGCTCTTAGTTCATCCACATTCTTTACCTCAACTGAATTGGGGGGCGGTCAACTCCGATTATTTATAGAATCTACAGTAAAGATGATTTGAAAACGGTTAATACTATTGAAAATTTTAGAGTTGGGTTGAAGTCCACTTTCCATTTTACCGTGCGATCGCCATCCCTAGCTGGCCAGACCTTCAGCGTTGTCATTTTCTGGCGATCGGCCCATTCCTCCCCAGCACCCAGAGGCAACAGTATAATCAACTGCAATCCATTTTTCGACCTAGGAAATTTAGCCAGGAGTTCAACAGGATACAATGAGTCATAATTTCTGTCATGTTAGAGGGTAGTAATTATGACTTGAAACACAGGGGATCAAATCGGAGAAAATGGCAAATACACTATTGAGAAACTATTAGAGTCTGGGCGTTTTTCCTCCACTTTTCTGGCTTATTATACCGATGGTGAGAACAAAGAACGTTTGGTGATTAAGGCGTTGAAGATGTTTGATGGCAAAAACACGAGCAAAACACCAGCAGAAATCAAAGAGTTAAATAATAAATTACACAAGGAAGCGACCCGATTAGGCCAGTGCGATCATCCCCATGTGGTTAAATTGATTGATCAAGAATTTATAGAAACAGATAGTCATGAGAATGAATTAGTTTGTCTACCGATGGAATATATTTCAAAGGTCAGTTTAGAGGACTTAGACAAGCGAGTTTTACCGGAAAAAGAAGCCCTGCGCTATATTCGGCAAATTGGACAGGCCTTAATCGCTGTCCATAAAAAAGGGTTAGTGCATTTAGATGTTAAACCGAATAATATTTTAATCCGGCAAAAAACGGATGAGGCTGTTTTAATTGGATTTGACTTTTCCAGAGCGCCATCTCGTGGATTTAGTAAGGAAACTCAAAAATTTGTCTCTGATGGATTTGCGGCGCTGGAGTGGTATCGGACAGATCAAGAGTTAGGAAAATTGGGGGCGTGGAGTGATGTTTATAGTTTAGCGGCAGTATTGTATCGGTTATTAACTGGTGTAGTTCCCCCTAGTGCAGATGACCGACATCGTGGTAACGAAACACTAAAATCGGTGACAGAGTTGAATCCAGAGATTTCAAACAGGGTTAAAAATGCCATTGAGAAAGGAATGGCGATTAAGCGAAAGGATCGACCGAAAACAGTGAAAGAGTGGTTGAATAAATTAGGGGGATATCGACTCAGTTTAGATTGTTTTGATAGCCCGAAGTGGGGAGCAGTGGGAGCAATAGCAGGGGTAGTAGCAGCATTAGGTACGGTAGCTGGGCTATATATTGCGTGGATGAGCTTGAAAAATTCGACTCCATCTCCTCAAGTCGAACCCACACCCAATCAATTAAAAATTAAAAATTAAAAATGGATTTTGTAGGGGCGGGTTTAACCAAAAATCAGGAGAAAAACGATCGCTTTCCTAAACCCGCCCCCTTCGACTCCGCTCAGGGGGCACTGTTCCTATGAGAGCAGATGTAGGGTGAGGTAATAACGCACCATCCTACGAATTAATTCACACCATCCTACGAATTAATTCACAGCAAATCCGGTGTAGGGACGCATCAAAGGTTCGCGAAAAGCTAAAACAATATCAGATTTAGGCACTCCTTTTTCCACTAACTGATTGGCGATACCAATTTCTGTACCATCATGGTGTATCCAAATTTTGTCTTTCCTAATCGACAAGTGCAACATACATCCATACTGCGGTCTGCGGTTTTCCCAACCGGTATTGACGACTTGATAATGGTCGCGTTGGCGATCGAAAATGAGTTCGGTTTGCACTTCCCCCTCAGATTTAAAGGGTTTGGCGTGTTCGGTTAGGAGTTCTTGAATGTAGGAACGATAGCGCTCTATTTTTTCCATTCGGCAATCACCTCTTCAACGGAATCATAAATAATTAACGAAATTTCATAGTGATTCACAACCATTTGTACAAAGGGAAGTGAAAAGAATTGTTGGTGGATATCTAGGGGAACGGCTAGATAAAGAGTGCGTTCCGGTTGTTTTGCTTGTAGGGCAAGGCGATAGGTCATAAACTGTCCTACAGCTCCGTGGAATTCATACAGGTTAGAGGGGCCAAGAAAGCTCTTAATTTCAACAGCAATTTTTTCGTTATCTCGTTCTGCGGCTAGGATTTGTTCAGCTCCTAGGTCAATTTTTACGGTAGCACCACCCGTCCTGATTTCTAGGGGGTCGTCGGTAATCAGCCAACCTTCTTTTTCTAAGGCATTTTTCACCACATCATGAAATAGGTCTTTGGCCATAGTGGATTGAGTGAGGTTGTCGATTGTAGTCAGGGTAGTAGTGGACTGTTTCATCTAAAATAGGGCTTTGTTTGTAGTAAGCACGAAGAGTGCTTAAAAGCCTAGCTGGAGAGGGTTTTAACCCTCACTACGAACGAAATCTAATGCACATTTTTAGATGAAACAATCCACTACGCCTTGATTATAGCTTCCCTACAGCGCCCCCTGAGCGGAGTCGAAGGGGGCGCTTAGAGGGCAGCGCGGCTCGTGGGAGAGGGATTTTCCTTCGGACATGAAAGGGAGAGGGCAAAATCGTGTGGAATAATAGGAAGTATTGCGTAGCAGACAATTATCATATACTGGACAAGGGGACAACGCATTGGTGGGGGTCGATATGAGATTGTCGATGAGTTGGGACAAGGTGGGTTTGGACTGACGTATAAGGCTAAACATTGTGAGTTGGGTTCGTTTTGCGTGATTAAAGCCATTGGCGCGTGGTTGCGGAAACAGCCGAACTATAACCGGTTTGTGGAGCGGTTTCGGGATGAGGGGAAGCGGTTGGCTCAGTTGGCACAGGAAAAGCCCCATCCCCATATTGTGCGCGTGTTTGACTTGTTTCGGGAACCCCATCAGAACTATCCGGGGTTTGAGATTGATTGCTTGGTGATGGATTTTATTGCTGGGGAGACGCTGGAGATGGAGGTGCATCAGCGCGGGAAACTGCCGGAAACGGAGGCAGTGCGCTATGTGCGGCAGATTGGAGACGCTTTGATTGAGGTTCACAGGCGGGGGTTGGTGCATTGGGATGTCACGCCGATGAATATTATGATTCGCCCGCAAAAGGAGGCGGTGTTAATTGATTTTGGCATTGCCGGAGATTGTCCCCCCAGTTCGTTTTCGCGGAAGTTTGGGAATGAAGCGTTTGCGCCCTATGAGCAGTTGATGTTAGGAAAACGGGAAAAACAGTGCGATATCTATACGTTGGGCGCTTCGTTATATTATGGGGTGACGCAACAAGTGCCGACGCTTTCTAATGCGCGAAAATTGGATAATGAGCCGTTAATCGAACCGATTCAATATGCCTCGATAAGTTCTCAGGTGAATCAGGTGATTTTGTGGGCGATGGAGCTAGAGCCGGGAGACTGTCCGCAGTCGATGGAGGAGTGGTTGGGGTCATTTTCTGGGGAAGAGGAGGATGATTTAAGGTCGGATAAGGGGGTTGATTATCGCCGGTTGCAGCAACTTTTGCAGCAGCAGCAGTGGAAGGAAGCGGATAGGGAAACAGAGAGGAGAATGCTGGAAGTTGCGGGAAAGGAAGAAAATAATATCCTGTGGGATGATGATATTGATAATTTTCCTTGTACTGACCTGCGAACAATTGACCGGTTGTGGGTGAAATATAGCAAAGGTCAATGGGGGTTTTCGGTACAGAAGGAAATTTACCAGAGTTTAGGCGGCACAAGGAAGTATAATGAGGAAATCTGGGAAAAATTTTGCGATCGCGTCGGCTGGCGCAAGGACGGAGAACGGATGAACTACAAAGACCTCTCTTTCTCTCTTAATATAAAAGGTCACCTTCCTTCGATTGCAATGTTCGGGTTGGTGGTTGGTTACGGTTACGTTGCGCGTGTATTCGGCGGGTTGTGTTCTCTTCTCTCGCATCGAGACTTGTAGATTGTAACCTGTAATCAATTAAAAATTAAAAATTAAAAATGATTCTGGGACATTCCACACGATAACCTAGAAACCGGGTTTCTTGTTTATCTTCTCGTTGGTGTCCCCAACCTTGGTAGAAACCCGATTTCTTACCCCATTCTGCTCTTGAAATTGCCAGAAATCTCTATTCGCTATTGAAAAACTGTCGCACGTAAGGCGCTCGAAACCCTAAAACGATATCAGTTTTGGGTACGCCTAACTCTAACAACTGATTCGCCAAGCCTTCCTCAGTGAAGTCACGCTGAATCCAAACTTTTCCGTCCTTGATATCAATATGAATGGGACATCCATGCATCCGTTCTTCATCTTGCCATCCAACATATAACAAAAGATAGCGATCGCGCTCTGTATCAAACACAATTTCTGTCGTGTCTAAATCTTCTACCGATTGTTCTGTTGCATGTTGATGGATCACTTTTTGCACTAACTCTCGATAATTTAGTCCTTCCATAACACGATCTCCTGTTTTTGCACTTGAAACACTAATAGTTTAATTTCGTATCTCTCTAGGACAGCTTTCACAAATTCATCACTAAAGAAATCTCGATAGATATCTGTAGGTACAGCCAAATAAAGAATCCGTTCTGAATTGATTTTTTCTAATGCCACTCGATAATTCAGGAACTGCCCAACAGCTTTATGGAATTCAGATACTGTAGATAAGCCAACAAAACTTTTAATTTCTATGGCAACTTTTTGCGTATCTTTCTCAGCCGTCAGTAATTTTTCTGCTGCCAAATCGATATTAATTTTAAATTGCTCAGTTAGCTTAATAAATAGAGGATCGTGGGTAATTGTCCACCCATCTTTTTCTAAGGCAATTCGTACCGTATCATGAAACATATCTTTTGCTGACATATTTTCACGGCGACATACTTTCACAACCATATGCACGATAACACATTGGTATCACCCATGTCTGCTACTCCTCCCCTAGAGCCAATGATCTATCATCAAAGAGAACAGCCCTACCCTCACCTCTCTGCCCTCTCAGCATCATGACTCAAGAACCCGACTGGCAAAGACTCCAAAAAGCCTTGACAGTAGAACAGGAGCGCGGATTTAATGACCTGCAAGGCAAACAATATCGGTTTAGTGAGTTCCTCCAGCTCAGTTTTGCCAACCCTCCCGCGTCCTTTTCGCCACGGGAAAAGCGCCAGTGGACTCAACTCTCCGATCAATTCCAGACTTATCCCCAATTTACGTTTGCCCAGCGCCAACAGCTTGTTGCTCAGGCGCGGAAGTTTCTCTCAGACTCTGAAAAGCGGTTTCAACAACCTCCAGTTACGCCTTCTCCTAAGCCTGCTCCAGCACTGCATCAGCAAGTTCCAGAGACGACGGAGCATTATCGCGCTTTAACCGATCTGCCTGAATTTTCCGTGTATCATACGCGACAGTTAGCCAAACTGAACTTACATACCGTCCGAGATCTCCTATTTTATTATCCTCGCAACCATACCGATTATGCCTCACAAGTCTTTATTGCCGATCTCGAACCGGGGGAAACGGTGACAGTGGTGGGGGAAGTGAAGCGCATTAACTGTTTTTCTTCGCCTCGGAATAAGAAACTCACCATCTTAGAAATTATCCTCAAAGATGCCACGGGACAATTAAAAGTATCGCGCTTTTTTGCTGGAGCCTATTTCAGTCATCGAGGATGGCAAGAAAGCCAGAAGCGCAATTATCCGGCTGGTTCCATTGTGGCGGCTTCAGGTTTAGTGAAAAAGAATAAATATGGACTGACATTAGATAAACCGGAGTTGGAGGTTTTAGAGTCTTCGGGAGAATTGGATTCTCTAATTATTGGGCAAATTGTACCCATTTATCCTTTAACAGAAGGGGTGGCAGCAGATACCGTTCGTAAAGCAATTTGGCGAGTTTTGCCCACGGCGAACCAGTTAATCGATCCAATTCCCGAACCGATTTTAGCGCCCTATAATTTAGTGGGACTTTCTCAGGGGATTAATCAAATTCACTTTCCTGGAGATCAAGATAACCTGGAGCAAGCCAGACGGCGGTTGATTTTTGATGAATTTTTCTACTTGCAAGTTGGCTTTCTTCAGCGCCGACATAATCAGAAGAAAAATCAAAAAGCGATTCCCTTAATGCCGACGGGACAACTCATCGATCAGTTTTATCAAGGGTTGCCCTTTGCCTTGACTGGGGCACAGGAACGGGTGGTAAATGAAATCTTAAGCGATTTGCGATCGCCGACTGCCATGAATCGTTTAGTTCAAGGAGATGTCGGCTCCGGAAAAACCGTCGTTGCGGTAATCGCAATTCTAGCTGCCATTCAGTCCGGATATCAAGCCGCACTCATGGCTCCCACAGAAGTGTTAGCCGAGCAACATTACCGCAAATTAGTCACCTGGTTTAACCGCCTCCATTTACCTGTGGAATTGCTCACCGGTTCCACAAAAGTAAAGAAACGCCGGGAAATTCACGCCCACTTAGAAACGGGAGAATTGCCCTTATTGGTGGGAACTCACGCGCTGATTCAAGAAAGCGTAAACTTCCATCGTTTAGGCTTAGTCGTCATTGATGAACAACATCGCTTTGGTGTAGAACAACGGGCACTCTTGCAACAAAAAGGAGAATCTCCCCATGTTTTGTGTTTAACAGCTACACCCATTCCCAGAACCTTAACATTAACCATGCATGGGGATTTAGATGTGAGTCAAATTGACGAACTTCCCCCCGGAAGACAAGCCATAGAAACCCTGGCTTTAACCCATAAAGAACGGAAAAAAGTCTATGAACTCATGCGTCGAGAAATTGCCCAAGGTCGGCAAGCCTATGTCGTTTTTCCCTTAATTGAGGAATCCGATAAACTGAATGCTAAAGCTGCCATAGCCGAACACAAAAATCTATCAGAAACTATTTTCCCTGAATTTCAAGTGGGTTTACTCCATGGTCGCATGACTTCAGCGGAAAAAGATGAAGCACTCACGGCATTTCGAGACAATGAAATTCAAATAATTGTTTCCACCACTGTCATTGAAGTTGGCGTTGATGTCCCCAATGCCACCGTTATGCTGATCGAAAATGCTGAACGATTTGGCCTTTCTCAACTGCACCAACTGCGGGGACGGGTTGGACGAGGCTCTCATAAATCCTATTGTTTACTCCTCAGTAGTTCCAATAATCCTGATGCTCGCCAACGATTAAATGTTTTAGAACAGTCTCAAGATGGCTTTTTTATCGCTGAAATGGACTTACAATTTCGCGGCCCTGGGGAAGTTTTAGGTACTCGCCAATCGGGTTTACCTGATTTTGCTCTCGCCAGTTTAGTCCAAGATCAAGATATTCTGATTTTGGCACGGGAAGCAGCGGAAAATTTGATTGCTGAAGATCCAGAACTAGGCGATTATCTGTTAATTCGTGAAGAACTGCAACGGCGCTATGAACAGTTAATGGGGGGCACGATTATGACGTAATATCAATTATAGTGCTTGGCAGTGTTTCCCCAACCTCTACCCATTTTTAAGTAATCTTAGACTTAGCCTCGTAGGTTCGTCCACGCCATTGAATTGAGGTTTGAAAACTAGATTGAAAAATGCGGATAAAGGCTAAAGGATCGGCTAAAGGAGAGAACCAGAAGAGAAGAGAAAACCTCGCTTTTGATAAGTCGTAGGAGGAAAATATGGCGAACCCTAGGGCAAACCGAATGGCCAATAATGCCAGATTAAGGTTAATTAGACTCTGAGAAATTATTCCTTCTGGAAATGCGCCGATGATTCCCAAAATAATGACGGCTAGGGGTAAACCTTGCACGGCGAACAGAAACCAGAGGTCAATCCAGAGTTGCCAGGGAGAGCTTGCATCCTTTAAGTCTAGCGATCGCCCCCACTCTTGCCAAGTTTGCCACGCTCCTTCATACATTCGCACCTTCAGTACCGGAGCGCCATCCCAAAATGCAACCTTAAACCCTCGTTGGGCAGCAATGCGAGCTAAGGTAACATCATCACAAAAAGAGGACTTAGCAAGGGTATAGCCTTCTAGGGCTTCTAGTACCCGTCTGCGAGTTAAAAAACATTGACCATTCGCCATCACGCGATCGGCACTCTCAACAGTTCCTGTTGGCCCAAACCGATACACGAGGGTCATTAATAACGCGGGTTGTAGCCAACATTCCCCTGGGTACTTCAGAATAAACCGAGGGGAGAGAGATACTAAATCATACTCTTCTTCTTGGGCCATTTTAATCAAACCAGCAACCAATCCTGGATCGGGTACAGTATCAGCATCCAGGCCTAAAATCCATTCACTTTTCCGGGAACTGTGCAAAAATCCCGTATGTAGCGCCCAAGGTCGTCCAACCCAGTCCACAGGGAGAGGATCGTCAGAAAGCAAACGAAAACGGGGGTCTTGAGCTGCCGTTTGCACCACCAGATCCCCCGTGCCATCTGTGGAATGACTATCCACCACCAAAACTTCTCGCACTTCGTAGCTTTGGTGCGTTAAGCCTTCTAAACAAGGCGAGATGCGATCGCGCTCATTAAGAGTCGGAACCACCACACTCACCGTTCCCAGCATCTCCAGATCGGCAGATTGGGGTTGAATAGGAGGATGGCGAAAGGGGCCTTTGAGCAAGCGAAACAGGAGAATGGCGATCGCTGGAATTTGCATCACCATTAATCCCCACGTTAAGATCTGGCCCCCATCCATACCATTCTCCCCTCATTTACTTCACAACAACTTTGACTGGAGCGGGTTGACCCATTTGGGCAGCAGGAACACCCAAAGAGTCTGACTCCTTAGCCTGTCCTGGCGTTATCCACCACAACACCAACGCTGGAATTACTGCCATGAGGATACCTAAAACCACTGGAGTCGTAAATCCACTCACGCCACTCAACACTGCTGCATAAGTGAAGTTACTCAAATAAACGACTAAAGGAAATCCTAACTGAGTGCGACTCATTTGGGGGAGTTCTTGACCCCAAATCCAAGTTCCTACACTCATAAACAGCGATCCAGTCGCTAACCAACCCACAAAATTCTGATAAGGCATTCCAAAAAAGGGCCCTTCTTGTCCCCATTCCCAAAAATGGATAATCGTTTGGCTCATGGCTGGATCGAGGACAAAATCCCAAGCCGTGAGCAGGACAGCGCCCAAGATGATCGCCCCAACTTGTCTAATCATCGTTCGGTTTTGGGCTACCTGTAAGCCACCCAACGCAATCAAATAAGACACCAATCCCACATAAAACCAAGACAGGGGAATAGTAAACGGCACTAAACCGGCAATTTTATAGCCCAATCCACTCAAATACCCATAATCTCCAAAGGGAAAACCGGTACGGGTTCCCATCAGTTCACTACTCAGGGACAAACACACCGCCGGAACCATAAATCCCAACCAACGACGCACTCCCAAGGTTCGATACGCATAGAGGGCAACTGCCGTTGCACCTAATAAAATATTCACGACTCCTCCTCCGGACATACTCAAGCGAAACAGAGTTTGACCCATCGGAGGCAAGTTAACAATAATCTCTGGGTGAGGGAGAATGAAGAGCAAGCCCACCCAGCCAAAAGGCATGGTGGCCATATGACCCATTAAACAGAATCTTTGGGCAATCTCAAGCGGCTTCATAGCATTTGGCATCCAGTTTATATGAATCTATTAAGTAATGTAAACAGAAGTCCAATAAAATTCAACTCAGCTACGAGCCAGTCCTATCCTGTCCGATTCAAGAGTTGTGATTGCTTACTCAATTTCCATTAGAAGAATGGCCTTAAAAAAGCGCTGTTTTTACAGCGCTTTTTGAGGATTTAGATTTGAGGGATATAACTTTCCTTTTCAGGAACAGCCGTATATTCAGCCACGATCTGACGGAACTCTTCCCCATCAATGGTTTCTTTTTCGATCAGCAGGTCTACTAGGCGATCGATCACATGGCGATTATCCCGCATAATTTGCAAGGCTTGGTCATAGCAATGTTCGACAATAGTACGAACTTGGGCATCAATGCGAGAGGCAATTTCTTCTGAGTATTCAGAACGGGACATCAAATCCCGACCTAAGAATACTTCATTGGTTTGACCTTCTAGGGATAAGGGACCGAGATCTGACATCCCAAAACGGGTGACCATTTGCCGAGCCATTCCTGTCACTTGCTGCAAGTCGCCCCCTGCACCCGTGGTCACTTCTGCGTCACCAAAAATGATAGCTTCAGCAGCTCGACCCCCCAGTGCGCCACAGATACGAGCGGTGAGTTGAGCGCGAGAAATCAGGCTTTGTTCTTCGCTAGGGGTGAACCAGGTTAACCCTTGAGCTTGTCCCCTGGGAATAAGGGTGACTTTTTGTACGGGGTCGTGGTCTTTGAGCAAGGTGCCAACGATCGCATGGCCGACTTCATGATAGGCGATTAAGCGTTTGCTCTTACCATCGGTGAGGGGAGTGCCTTCCATTCCCGCGACAACCCGGTCTACTGCATCATCAATTTCCAGCATGGTGATCGCTTCTTTGCGCCGTCTGGCAGTGAGAATAGCCGCTTCATTGAGGAGGTTGGCTAAGTCTGCACCGGTAAAGCCAGGGGTGCGACGGGCGATCGCCTTTAAGGAAACTTCTGTTGCGAGTTTCTTGTTCCGAGCATGAACATCCAGAATTTCTAACCGTCCCTTCACATCTGGAGCATCGACAGTTACTTGACGGTCAAACCGACCGGGACGCAACAGGGCTTGATCGAGTACATCCGGACGGTTGGTAGCGGCAATAATAATAATGCCAGTATTACCTTCAAACCCATCCATTTCAGTCAATAATTGGTTCAGGGTTTGTTCGCGCTCATCATTTCCACCGCCAATACCGGCTCCCCGTTGACGACCGACGGCATCAATTTCATCGATGAAGATAATACAGGGGGCGTTATCTTTCGCTTTCTTAAACAGGTCGCGCACCCGTGAAGCACCGACTCCGACGAACATTTCCACAAATTCGGAACCAGAAATACTAAAGAAAGGAACACCTGCTTCTCCGGCGATCGCCTTCGCCAGCAAGGTTTTCCCGGTTCCAGGAGGACCGACTAACAACACACCTTTAGGAATACGTGCGCCTACGGCCGTAAACCGTTCCGGTTTTTTCAGAAATGTCACAACTTCTTGTAACTCTTCTTTCGCTTCTTCAATACCAGCTACATCATCAAACATTACGCCTGTTTTGGCTTCCATTTGAAATCTGGCTTTAGATTTCGCGAAGTTCATCGCCTGACCGGGGCCACCAGGGACATTACCCGAACGGCGAAAGAGGAAAAACAATCCCGCAATTAGCAATAGGGGGAAAATTAAATTACCCAATAATCCCCAAATCGCTCCTTCATTGCGAGGAGGATGGATCGCTAGATTGACATGGGCTTGACGAATTTGGGAAATCACTTCTGGGGAGTTACCGGGGAGGTCTACCCGCAAGCGTTGTTGGAAGTTATCGAGTTCTGGATCGACGGCTTCAACAATGGCAGTTCGACCGCCTTCGTAAAGGTCAACCTGAGTGACTCGACCTGCTTCCAAATATTCAATGAAGCGGCCGTAGGTCATGCGAGTAGTTGCTGCGTTCTGACCTCCGTCCACCACATTGGGGGCAAAGGCTCCTTGCCAGACGAAGAACCCAATGACCAGGGCAGGCAACGTCCACAGAAGTATGACTTTCCAAGATAATTTCATAATCAAGAAGCTCTCTTATATGAATACAAAACAGATATTGATGACTAAGGTGCTTATAGTTTGGGCGATCGCCTAGTCTCTCTTGGGAACAAAATTTTTCATTCTCCAGGAATCTTAATTAAATTTAACGTAATTTTCATAAATCCAGCAACTCATTCTGTGAGATACTACCCCTTTGGGGGAATTTGACCTATAATAAAGTGATGGGTTGCCCACCTTATGGGCCCTTAGTTCAGTCGGATAGAACAACTGATTTCTAATCAGTCGGTCGGGGGTTCGAGTCCCTCAGGGCCCGTTATAAAACCAACCTATGTGCTGAGTACAGATTCAGTCGGCAACGGGGAGCCGGAGTTAGATCAAATCCTTGCTACCACTGCCTAATCTAGAGACAAGGCGCTTATGTTGTTTCTACCCTGATGGCCATCTGTAGCAGAAATACATCGATTGGATATTACAGCAGAGAAAGGGAGAGTTAGGACATTTTCTATTGCGATTCGTGCCTATTGCCTATTGCCTCAAACCATAACCTCACTGTCTTAATCAACTCTTTCACTGCTTAGGAGGCAAGGGAGAGTACCAAGGATAGTGAGGACATTTTCTATTGCGATTCGTGCCTGCCCTCTCGCTCTATCACACTTACTTCGATCGCCGAGCTTGAGAGCGAGAGCGACTTGCTGAAGCCCTGCTTCCTGTACTTTTACTGCTGGTACGACTTCCAGAAGATTTACCCTTGGAGCGACCACTGCTCGAACGAGAGCTTCTTCCCGCAGCAGGAGGAGTGGGCGCATGGGTTTTAGTCTTGAATGTCACATTGCTTCCTTCATTCAGTTGCTCTAAAACCAGCAAAGGTGTAGGTTTTGCCTTTTGATCCCAATGTAAGTTAACCAACCGCCCCTGAATTGCAGGTTGCCAATTTGGGTCTGGATGGGGACTAAGATAGGTTTCGATACAATCAATAATATCCTGGATCGTTTTTGAGGTGGATTGAGTTGGCAGACGAGTCATATTAATTTGAATCCGGAATAAGACCCGCTTTTGAGTCGTCGCCCCATCGCCGGTTTCATAGGTGACATCAAACACCTCACTCACTTTACGGGGAGATGCAGCATTACTCTCACCAATTTTCCCTTCCTTAGCCTGGGTAGGGCGTAGGGCAATGGTAATTTGTTCTTTAACTTTAACTTTGATTTGATTGACAATGGCAAAATGGAATACTTCCTCATCCATCCGCATTCGCAGATAGTCAAGGTTAAATTCCCGTGAGTGAACCAAATCCGGGTTCGTCTCCATTTTGGTGATGGTACTCAGGGCGAGTTTGAGCTTTTTCTGGAGTTCCTTATTCTTAAAATCTTCAAACTTGACTTTTTTATTGACTTTTTCTATTTCAAGTTTGGAATAGATTCCACCTGCAACTAGGGCAATCAATAGGACAGCCGACAGACCCATAAAGATCATCGGCAACAGGCCCAGAGAGGGAGAATCGGCTTTAGCGTCGGGAGACGCTTGGGCTAGGGTAGGCGGAACAACAAGGATACGATGCTGCATGGTCAATACCGACTAGGAGCTTTGTTCTATTGTAGGCGTTCGTTCTTTTTCAGGTTATTTTCTCAGAGGGTCAATTCTGAAGAATCTCTAAAACCTAATTGACCATCTTAGCGAATCCATCGCGCTCGATAGCTGCGAGCATCAATATGGACGATATAGGGAAATCGTTGATATCGTCCTAAACCACCAGGCCACCAGGGATCGAGAAACCAATAGATTTGATTGCCAGTGAGTCCATCACAATAGAAGTCTATCCCATCTCCAACGATATGCCGACTATTTGAAACTCCGCCAACTCGCCGATTAATATCTGGGGGACGATACCAACTGGTGATATAGAAGGGGCGACCGATGCGATCGCGAGCTTGTTGTGCCAAAACCGCTATTCTGACCATAGCATTGACCGTCGATTGGTTGAGAGGGAGGCGAGTCCCCCCATGGGTAGCCTCAGCCCAGGTAAAATAGCCCCCGGGAATAATCGAGGCATGGAGTTGAATATTGTCCGGTGTCCAACGGTTGGGACGCGGTGGCAGAACAATGGGTCCGGGTTGGCGAGGAGCATCAGGACTGTTGCGGTGAGTGTTATTCATCCGCTTCAGGTCTTCAAAGAGAGTATAAATAGCAATTTCTCGCGAGTCCAGTCCTCGCCACAGTTGTACCATGCGAATCAGGGCGTTGCGCTGGTGTTCTTCTTCGGTGTAAGCAAAGGGAACTCGCTTAATAAAACCGAGCAACTCTCGATCCAGTTGGGCGGCAGTATTGGCGAGTTGATTGGGGTCTGTACTGCTACTTCGGAGCATTTTGATCTCTAATCCTAATTCTGCCAGCGCTGCTGTGCGGGAGGAGAGTTTGCGCCAAATGCGGAAGGCTTCGGTGAGGGCTTGGCGCTGATATCCGCGACCGGTGTAGTATTGGGGAACCCGTTGGGCAAAGGCAATCAGGGCAGGGTCGAGATAAAAGAGGGCCGGTTCTGGAGAAGTGTCTCGTTCCAGGGAGGATATCGCTTCTTCCCTAGAGTCGAGGTTACGCCACAGTTGGGTGAGACGGATCAGGGCCTCTCGTTGATGGGGATAGCCGAGATAATTTGGAGATAAGCGAGAGAGGAATTGGAGTAGGGGGGGATCGATGTAGGTTTCTTCCCAGTTGGGTGCTGTAGAGGGGGAGGTATTGGTCAGATCGGCGATCGCCTCTTCACGGGTATCAAAGTTACGCCAGATCCGAAACACCTCTAGCAGCCCATCCCGTTGATGAGGCAGCCCTTGATAATATTGGGGGATGCGCTCGACTAGAGATAACAGGGCAATATCCAGATAGGACAGATTCGAGGGTAGCTTTTCTAAACTATAGTCGGTTTGTAAATCTTGGACATAAATTCCATATAGCTTTTTCGCATCGCACGGTTCTAAACGGGCAGCTTTCAGCTCTTCCGGTGGCGGAGAATAGCCTTCTGCCACGCGCCCAATAAATTTTTCGCTATAGTAGCCCAAGGTCGTATCCCATAAGTCATCCCCTTGCCATCCTTGACTGATCAGCATATCCGTAATCACGCGTATTGTATTAGCAGCATAAATGACCTGACCTTCAAACTCATCAACGGATTCTAAAGCAATACGGTTGGCTGGGGAAATCCCCAGTCCTGTTTCTCCGTCCTTAAGTTGGGGTTTTTGCTGCACCTCATATAATCCTGCCAAAATCGATTTATGAATCCCTACCCGTTCCGATTCCACGGTATACAGGGAGTTACGTTGATCTGGTGATAATCGGGTCATGGAACATCTGGCCTAATGAGCAAAGGATTAACCATGGGTATTATAGTATTGCGCTTTGGGGTATTTTGGGCGATTTAGGCGATCTGAGTAGAAGAGATGTATCTTTAACACAACTTGGTCTTACGCTCAATCAACCCTTTCTGTCATTGCAAGGGACAGTGAAGCCATCTCAAACTTCCAAAGCAATATTTCCCGTGGATAAGTGCTGACCACTCTATATTCAGGAGGTTCTACTTATGTCTAAAGGTAATTTTCTCAGTCTACAAATATCAGAAAAAGAGATTCTACAAGCTGCTCATCTTACCAGTAAATCATTCCAAGTTATTCAAAAGAAAATGATCCTGATTTTTTTGGAGCTTGGTTGTTTTTTTGTGTGGGTGGTTTGCTTTTCGATATTTATTTTAATGATTTTGAATATCTCTTTAAAAACCCTACTTGCACTACTACTTGGTTTTATTTTCACAAGCATAATATCATTAAAAGTCGTTGTTGAAGTAAGGCAAAAAAACTGGAAAAATGATGAAATTATACCAAAATATTCAAAATTATAATTCGCTACTTGATGCAGTAGATGCATTGGATGAAGCCGAACGTTCTGGCGGGACAAAGAGATTGAAAAATAAGGAAAAAATGATAGAAGCATTTAAGATAATGAGAGCCGATCTTATTTGCGCCTTAAGAATTGAAAAGACATTTCGCGAAAATCCCCAGCTTCGGTCAACTGACTTTAATATGAACCTAGAACCTTTAAAGATTTTGCAGATGAGTGAGGAAGCGAGTCAATATGGTGATTTGTTTGCTCAAGCTCTTCAAATTGGCATGAGCGTGCAACAAGAAATGCAAGCTCTCCAGAAAAAGTCATAAGTGATATCAAATCCAGTCATTGCGAAGGTCACGCAAGTGGAAAGCAGTCTCAACCCTATCGCTAATATCGGCGATTGCTTTCCTGTGGTCGCAATGACAATTATATTTGATTTAGATAAGAATGAGATATGGTTGTAGGGGCGAACGGCCGTTCGCCCCTACAGATACCGTTTTTGTGGATAAATATTGGTGTATCCACCTTAGTTAAAATGGCTATAATTGTGGAATATTAAAATGGTGATTCGTTATCAAATCATTCTCTATTGGAGTGAAGTCGATCGAGCCTTCATTGCTGAAGTTCCTGAACTTCCTGGATGTGCAGCCGATGGAGCGACTTATCAGGAAGCGGTGCAAAATGCCGAAATCGTCATTCAAGAATGGATAGAAACGGCAAAAGAACTGGGGTGCTCTATTCCTGAACCCCAAGGTCGATTATCCCTATCGTAACCAGCTAGTTAATGTTATAATGATATTAGGAAAATCGTTGAGGTAATAGAGAATGCATTCACCCGAAATGCTCGATCAGATACTACAGTTACCCCTAGGCGATCGCTGGCAATTAGTAGAGTCTATCCTGAATTCTATTCAAGCAGAAACTTTGCCCTCTACTGCTGAATCGAGTCAAATCAACTCTACTCCTGAAAGCGATCGCCAATCTGCTCTGAAGGCTTTGGAAGAGTTGCGCGAAATGACCCAGAATTTTCCGCCAGTAGATGGGGTCGAAATTGCTCGTCAAAGTCGTGAAGAGTTAGAGCAAAGAGGCTTGATTTAGGAAATGAATGTGGTTATTGATGCTAATTTATTAGTTGTCCTCGTTCATGAAGAGTCTCGTAGTCAACGAGTTCGCAATAAATTCAATGAGTGGATTCGTGACAACGTAAAGATTCATGCTCCTAACTTGGTACAGTATGAAGTCGCTAATGCTTTGACTAGACTGGTGAGCGCCAATAGCTTTCCTCAACAGCAGTTAGCTCAAGCTTGGATTCTTTTAAATCGTTTGACTATTACTTATCATGATTTATCAGAAGGGACAAGAATAATCGAAATTGCTTTATCTTTGAAGCGCCAAAGCGCCTATGATGCGTCTTATATTGCTTTAGCAGAAACTCTAGATGCTGTCCTTTGGACGTTGGATACTCCTTTATATTGAAATTCCCTTCAATATGGTTTTCCTGTTCATCTTGTAGAGTAAAGATTTTCGTATAGATTCGGTGAAAATAATCTGTAGGGGCGGGTTATACCTAAATCTAGAAAACCAACCGATCGCTCTCCTAAACCCGCCCCCATCCCATCTGGACTGTTTCACCTAAAATAGGGCTTTGTTTGGTGTAAGCACTAAAGTGCTTAAAAGCCTAGCTGGAGATTGCTCAAGCAATCACTACAAACACAATCTAATGCATCAAATTAGATGAAACAATCGACTCAAGAATTGCCTTCTCCGAGAGTAGAAGGGGAGAAAAGTCCCTCTCGGAGTGGGAGAGGGATTTAGGGAGAGAGCAAGATTGGTTTACAATCAGGGATATCGAACGAAAATAGATAATTATGGCAACCTTTTTAAGAGAGTTAAGTTATCAATATCAGTGGTTATATGATTCGATTTCGCGAGTGTCTGCTCTGGCGGTGGGGGGAGAATACCGGTTTCGTCGTCTGGCTCTAAAAGATTTGACGATTAATTCAGATACAGAAATTCTAGATCTCTGTTGTGGTAGCGGTCAAGCGACGCAGGTTTTAGTGACTTATTCGGATAAGGTGACGGGGTTAGATGCGTCTCCCCTTTCCCTGAAAAGAGCGCAACAGAATGTTCCACAAGCGAACTTTGTGGAAGGGTTTGCGGAAAATATGCCTTTGGACAATGAGCGTTTTGATCTGGTGCATACAAGCGCTGCATTGCATGAAATGTCCCCAGAGCAACTCGAAGAGATCTTGCGGGAAGCCTACCGAGTATTGAAACCGGGGGGAGTTTTGGCGATCGCCGATTTTCATCCTCCCACTAACCCTATTTTCATCCCCGGATTATATCTGTTCCTGTTCCTGTTTGAAACAGAAACCGCCTGGCAGTTATTAAAAACAGACTTGAGACAGACTTTACAGGATATTGGTTTTCAGGTGCAATCCCCTATCCTCTACGGAGGAGGAAGTCTACAAGTGTTGCAAGCTTATAAACCAAGGGAGTAGGTAACACGATATATCCACTCTGTAAGGAAAGAGTAAAACCTGGTATTCCCTATTCCCTATTTTTCCAGCGATCGCCGAAATTCGTTCACGGCATCATACTGATCTGCCATGCGGGAGTGAAATTCTAGCGATCGCAAATCCAATTCTGGCAAAAGTTGACTCTTTTGTACCAACTCATAGCCGTTAGTGTGCAAACAATAAACAGAAATTGTGCCATCTTCCCAAAACCACACCTCTGGCACTCCCACCCGACGATACACTTCCAAGGTATCAATTCCACCCGTGGTAACTACAATTTCAATCGCTAAATCTGGAATTGACTTTCTCTGATGCAAACAATAGGACTCATCTGGTTCCTTTCGTCCTCCCAATTCTTGACTTCCCAGGGTTGTACTTCCCCGTGCATAAAACCGAATATTATTCGTGCGTAGATAAAGCTCCAAAAGCTGACTCAATGTTTTTTTAGGCTCTTCATGGTTGTCAGACAAAGGAGACATAATCTGTAAAGATCCATCTAAATAGATTAAACGCGCTCCTGTTTCTCCTAAATCAATATCGAGTTTCTCTAACGTTTTCCAACTAATATTCGACAGTAAAACCCGATCGCGATTCGATTGGTTTTCCGATAGAATGACCCTCATACTCTTGTTCTTTAGCGATCGCCGAATTAATCTTACCAAACTTTATGGTGTTATATGGCATTTTTAAATGAAATGTAAATGCTTGCTCCTTATCCCCCTTCTCCTTTCTCCCATAGGAGAGAAATTTAGACAGAGGGCATCCTCAGTTCACAAATCAGAAAATCTTGAGACATGAAGTGTTACAATCGATGCAATTCTAACCGCACATGACACCATGGCTCCTGTTCCTGAGTCGATCGTTGAAATTAAGCTAGATCCAGCCTTACCCATCACTTCTTTACTGGAAGGATTGAAACTTTGGCAAGATTTGGGGATTTTAACCGAGGATTCTGTCTATCTTTGCTTAAAAGTCGATACCCATCATCCAAACTTCTTAGAAGGATTAGAAATTGGCTTACGCTTAGGATTAATCAATGACTTTCGGGTAAAACAGATTGCCCGCAATTACCTCTATTCTTCGATTCCAGAACCGCAAGCGATCGCATCACCGCTTGGAGAGCAAACTCCAATACCATCAGCGCCAGTTTTACCTTCGGCATCCAGTCTGACTAAGCCTAAACTAACGACTCAACCGAGTTGGATCGGGCAACGATTAGATTCTCTGAAAGCAGAATTAAGTGTGCGGTGGTTGTTATTCTTAGGTTTATTTCTAGTCGTTCTCTCTTCTGGCGTATTTGCCGCAAGTCAATGGGAAAATTTTCCCGCGATTGTGCAATATTCGGTGCTGTTAGGATATACCTCTTTATTTTGGTTTATTAGCCGTTTAGCAAGTCAAAAAGACAACTTACAGTTAACCTCACAAGCTCTAAAATTAGTCACATTGCTCTTAATCCCGGTCATTTTTTGGGCAATGGATGACTTTGGCTTATGGAGTCATCCCTTTAATGCGTTAGTGAGTGTTGGATCGGCCGTTTATTTAACCATAATTTCCGGCGCTCTATGGCAACACAAAAACAGATTTTCTCTCCCTTTTTTGATTTACATCCTCGTCAGCTATCTCCATTGGGGCTGGACTATCCCTAACTTCCCTATTTTTTCTGTTTACTTAGCGACAATTGGCAGTTTAGGTTTCTATAGAACTCAATTTCAAGATCCCGAACTTTCGTTAAAACAAACGCTGCAATTGAGCCGCCTTAGTCTTTATGCCATTGGCATTCTACTCTTTCGTGCTATTTTTGTGCAAGGAGTTCTTTTGCCCCATTTAGGATTAGCGATCGCGCTCTGTGGAACTTTTGCCATTTGGCTTGCCTTTACCCGTCGTTCTCAATACCATAAACCGATCAATCGCCTGGGTTTAACAATCCTCTTTGTTGCCTGGTTTGTCTCTATCTGGGTGACGCTTCCTTGGCAAGGAGTCATGATTGGTTTAATCGCCACACAAATCTATCAGAAATTCATCTATCGCTGGGAAAATCGGCGCGATCTGGTAATCCTGTGGTTGATTGTGGTTCAAATTTTTATCCTGCTGTGGAATTTTATTCCTCAAATCACACAAGGGCAAATTATAGCCACAGCGATCGCCATTACCCAAGCTCAAGAATACCCGATCGCTCTCATCAGTGCGATTGGACTGCCTTACCTAATTTGGATCGTTAACATGGGCGATCGCTTCTATCGACAGGATAAACCCAAACTCGCCCATTTTTCCGAATTTGTTGCCCTGGGATTGGGAATTAGCTTACTGATCTTCAGTTTCCCAAATTCTATTTTACGGATTTTCTGTTTAACGAACCTAATTTTTCTGGTCATGTGGGTAACGAAGCGACGATACGATCTGCAAATCCTGCATTCTTTTCACCTGCTTGTCTATCTCAATCACTTCACTGGATTAGCCCTACTTTTAAGCCTAATTGATTATGCCAGCCCTGACTTAACTTTAAACACGTGGGCGCTGATTTTGCTCGAAATTACAGTTATAGAATGGTGGTTTTCCGAGCTGCGTCGATCGCGCCAGCGATGCGGAGCATTATCGCCAGAACCTAATTCCTATGAAAAAATCTGGCAACAAAGTGCTTGGTTAATCGGATTTGGGTTAGCAGCGATCGCCTATGGATTGCTTGACGCTACCCTGCAACAGTATAGCTTTACCTTCACCCATCTTACTTGGTTAATTGTCCCTGCAACCCTTACCCTGACTAGCTATTCACCCCATTCCCACCAACAAAGTGCAACAGCTAAATTAAGTATCGTAATGCTTTTTTTCGCTCAAGTTCTGCTGTTGGAAACTCCAGGATGGCGAGTGTTTGGGTTAGCCGTTGCCACCCTAATCATGGCATTCAATACCCATAAACTCCCCAATCTCGTCACTGCTGGGATTACCATTGGTTGTGCCTTAAGTACCCTAGGGTTGATTGTGTGGGATCTCGTTCCGGGAATGCCGCCTCCGATTGATACCCTGTGGTTAATGCTGGGAGCGATCGCCGTTTCTGGATTATGGGGAATCCGTCATTATACGTTTCACAGAAGTATCTTCCATTACAGCAGAGCGCTGGATATTTGGGCGATCGCCCTCTGTGGTGCAGTTCTTATCCTCCAAGGCACTTGGGTAAGTCAAGGACGACTTACTCCTAATTATCTTTCTATCAGTACCAGTATGCTCCTCAGTGGTGCAACCGCCTATCGCAGTTGGTATCCAACCCCCCAACCTACTGCTATTGGATGGAGTAGTTCGGCTGTCATGGTAGCAGTTTTACCCACGATGAACGTTTTCGATCTTAGGTGTTTAAGTTTACTGGTTGCCAGCCTAATCCTAATCGGTCATAGTCGCTATTATCCTAAACTTTATCTGACTGCCATGACCGTTGGCTTAGGATTAGTCACCGAGCGAGTGATCTTATCCGACTGGATTGATATTCCCTCAACCGCCTGGTGGATCGTCGGCTCAGTCAATGTTCTAGGATTATGGATAGGAGCAAAAAACCTACGTCTGGGTAAAGCACAATGGCAGCGCCAGTTAACTCGACTCTATCGTAAAAGCTTCCATGGATGGGCGATCGCGCTCTGCCTATTTTGCCTAATCTTGCTCACTCTCCATTCTATCTTCGTCTACACCAACACTCTCACGCCACAAACCACCATTTTCATCAGCTTAATTCTCCTCCTGATTGCCCTTCTTTACCGTCAGAAAAAACGCCTCCGTCACCCCGCCCCTGTTTTTTCCCAATTGGGCACAATCAGTAACTGGAGATTATTCGCCATTGGATGGACAATTGAACTATTAGCCGTCGAAACTCTAGGAAGTTTTGACGCTCCCATCATTAACCTTGCCCTTATTAACCTGATTTTGGGGTTATGCGCTCAATTACTCGGCGACTGGTGGAGTTCAAAACAGCCCACAGAATCCAATGATTTGGGCACAGCCTGGCATATTATCCCCCTAGCTTACGGGATTTTGGGGGCGATCTTCCGTTGGGGTACAGTTTCGAGTTGGACAGGAATCACCACCCTAGCTTTAGCGATTATTATCCTCGGTATTGGCAAGCGATCGCCAAAATTTAAACCCCTCATTTATCTTGCCCTTGCTGGAGTCACCGCGTGCGCTTACGAACTCCTCTTTTATCAACTGTCCTTACAACCTCCAGGTGCAACGGGTGATGGACTGATTCTCATGGCAACCCTAGGTAGTAGTATCCTCTACACCTATCGCCTATTAGGAAAATTTTTACGCCCCTATTTCCAACTGACTCCTAGAGAATTTCGCTGGATTTGTCATCTCCATTGGTTCACTTCTAGCCTACTTTTAATCCTTGCTACTTTTAACTCTATTGAACAAGGAATGACCCTAGGATTTGCCACGGGTACAGCATTAGTTCTCTACGCCATCAGCCAAGGTCGCTACAAACATTCTATAACCCCCTCTCCTGTGGGAAACAGCAACCTCTCACCCCAAGAATTGTGGGTCTATTTCGGATTTTTAGAAGCCCTAGGAATGCGAATTTATTGGTTAAATACCCCTGTTGCCCAACTCTTAGGCGGTCCATTAGTGGCTTGGAAAGGAGCGATTGCGACCTTATTTGCCTACTTTCTTTACTTCCTTCCCTGGGAAACATGGGGATGGTCAAAACGCCCTTGGCAAGGGGCAGGGATTGCGATCCCTATCTATGCAATGTTAGAGAATCCGGCTATTTTGAACCAAGCCAGCTTAGTGGTTATTGCTGCTTATTATATGGGATTGGCGATCGCCAGCAAACAAATTCGCTTTACCTACCTCACCGTAGCTGTCCTCAACTGGATGATCTGGCGATCGTTTTTCAATATTCCTATTACCGAAATCTTCTGGTATAGCCTCACCATCAGCTTGTCTCTCCTCTACATCATCCAAGTCGATCCCCTTTTAAACGCTGCCCAAAACCGAAAACTTCGCCATAATCTCCGCACCCTAGTTTCCGCCATCATCAGTTTAATGTCCTTTACTGCCCAACAATGGATCGGTACACTCACCGGAACCCTCAGTTTACTCACCATTTTCGCCGGACTCTCCCTCAAAATCCGCGCCTTTCTCTATGTGGGAACCATCACCTTTTTACTCAACATTTTCTATCAGTTAGGCATTCTTATTTTCGACTATCCTTTCTCCAAATGGTTAGTTGCTCTAGGAGTCGGCATTTCCCTCATCTGGATCGCCGCCACCTTTGAAACCCGGCGCGACCAAATCCAAGCCTGGTTCCAAGAATTACAGCACTGGGAGTAATATAATATCATAATTTGGAAAAGCTATGGAGTAAACCATGAAAATCCAACAAATTTCTATTACTGGCTTATTTGGTGTCTTCGATCACGTCATCCCTCTCAATCAAGAGGATCGTATCACCATCATTCATGGCCCCAATGGTTTTGGCAAAACCTCAATTCTCCGGTTAATAGATGGATTATTTAACTCTAATTATTCCGTTTTCAATAGTATTCCATTTAGCAATCTCAAGGTTGATTTTGATGATGGTAATACTCTAGATGTCATACTAGAAATAAATGACGATTATCCTGATGGTACACCTTGTATATCCCATTCTTCAGATCCAAATTATCCTTTTTATACCCAAGCTACTATTGAGCTAGGTCAAAGTACCATAGATTTAATGAGTATATTAACACATATTATTCCAGAATTACACAGGATAGATACAAATGAATGGCTATACTTACCCACTAATGAATTTTTTTCACTTGCAGACATTATTTATTATTTTGAAGATAGAATTCCTCAAAGGTTTTTGAGAAACCTCAAAAAACCAGAGTGGTTAGAAAAAACTCAAGAACAAATCGATGTCAAATTAATCAAATCTCAGAGATTATCATCATTTTCTTATCGTAAAAATTCTGAAAATATGAATCAAGAAATTTGGCTCAAACCGACTATTATAGAATATTCTCAAGAATTGGCAGGATTAATTGGAGATGTGCGTACTGAATATGGTACAGTATCACAATCTTTAGATAGAACATTTCCAGTTAGATTAGTGAAACAACGAACAGAAGCTAAGTTTACTGAAGAGGAGCTACGGGATCAATTAGATGCTCTAGAAAAGCAGCGCTCCCATTTAATCGAATTGGGATTACTCGATAGGGGTGAAGACACTGAATTCCAGATCCCGGTAACAGAGATAGATCAAAATACTCAGAATATTCTATCCATTTACATTGAAGATGTGAAGAGAAAATTGGATGTTTTTCAAGAGATTAGTAATAAGATACAACTGCTCAGAAAAGTGATTAACCATAAGTTTCAATACTCCTATAAAAAAATACAGTTTGATGAAGAGGATGGATTTGTGGTTACTGTATCCGATCATCCCTTATATTATGAGTACAATGGACAACACTTAGATCTAACTGAATTATCATCTGGCGAACAGCATGAATTAGTTTTGCTGTATGAGCTTTTATTCAAAGTTAAACCTAACTCTTTAGTTTTAATTGATGAACCTGAATTATCTATGCATGTGGGATGGCAATCGGAGTTTTTAGAGGATTTGCAAGACATCATTAAGCTGGCAGATATAGATATTCTCATGGCAACTCACTCACCCGATATCATCCAAGATCGTTGGGATTGGACAGTAGAACTCAAAAGACCAAAATAATGAGAGATGAACTTACTCCTGAACGCCAAGCCAATGCTATTCGGTTTAAACGCCAAACGTTTACAGGTTCTTTTTTATTGGTTGAAGGAGGATCGGATAAGAAATTTTATCAACGTTTTACCCATGAAAATTGTAAAATCGAAATTGTTTCAGGTAAGCCTTCGAGTAAACAGCGAGTTATAGAAGTTTTACAAATTTTGGAAAACGATAATTTTGCAGGAGTTTTAGCTATTGTCGATGCCGATTTTGATCGCTTAGAACATCCTAAAACTTCTAGTCCTAATCTGTTGCGTACTGATACCCATGATTTAGAGACGATGCTTTTGCAATCTTGGGCTTTAGATAAAGTAGTTTCTGAATTAGGTTCAGAAAACAAAATAGAACGGTTTCAAAAATTGGGTAAATCAGTACGGATAGCTTTACTAGATGCTGGTATTGTGCTGGGATATCTGCTATGGATTTCTCAAATAGAGGAATTAAACCTTAAATTTAAAGGGATTCAGTATAAGAAATTCATCAATAATGAAACCTTGGATATTGATTCACAAAATTTCATTCAAGAAGTGATTAATAACTCGCAGTTGCATTCCCTAAAAGTTCCGGAGTTACAAGAACGATTAAATGCTCAGAAAAGTGACGATCATAATCCTTGGCAAGTATGCTGTGGACATCACTTAGTGGAAATTCTTTCCTTAGCTTTGTGCAAAGCGATTGGCAATCAGAACTCTACCGATGTAAAAGCCGATCAGTTAGATATTTTTTTACGGTTGGCTTATGAAGAGGCTTATTTTGAAGAAACTCAACTTTACATCAAGATTTGTGGTTGGGAAAGGAATAATGAAAATTTTATGGTGCTTCGTACTGGTCAATAAGTCAGAGAAAAATTGAATTGATTCTTGCTCAATCTGATCTCAAATTCTTAAAGTTTTGTATTGATTGATCTTTGATAGGCAAGGGGCTGGGGCCCCTTGTTCAACGTATGTTCATAGAGAAATGATAGGAGAGACGGAGTTTGTCGAAACCCGATTTTTGACTCACTGATTAAGCATTTTTCATCAGGTGCTTAACGATGTTATCTTTCACCATCATTTGACGCAACACTTCGAGTAGATAAGTTTGAGCTTCTTCTTGAGTTAAAGCCTGAACTTGATCTTCGTAGACTTTCATCTTGAATTGTTGCTCAAGAGTTAGTTTTCCAGGCATTTGCATCTTCACTCCTCCTGCACTATTTCAGAATATGGAAACGGGTTAGAGCTTCCCTTTGGCAGATGTATGCATCAATCTAGCACATGGATATTATATTGTCCAACTTGTCAAGGAAAAAGTAGTGATATTAACAAAAATTCATATCACGTCGGGACTTGTGCCTAGGATCAAAGGGAGTTTAAAATAAAAATGTCAAAATCGTTACCAAATCATTCAGGAGGCCAATGGAGATGGATGCAATGGAATTTTTTCAGCGAAGTGCAGGAAAATGGCGATCGCAGCGTTCAACCCATCACCTGGCCTTTCGGCGTGCAGAGTTGGGAGAATTAGAAATCACCGTTAGCGCTTTAACTCCAGACGATCCAAGAGTCCAAGAAATTTGCACCATGCATGAAGTTGATGGCCAACTCGCTGCGGGTGGGGCATTGGTACAATGGCATGGCACCATGGGTTGGGATCGGGAAGGCGAAGGCCATGAGGATTCCACCGTTATGGTGATCGTTCCGGATGTAGATAATCCGCGCAAAGGGAAACTCTTGCGGGAAAAAGGCTATGCAGAAATTGTCCCCGTCGCTGGACAATATGAAATGGATGATGAAGACGGACTCAACTTAATCACCGAATACGAAACCATGAGCGCGATCGAGCGATTTTCCTTTGCCGATGATTCTGACTCGATTCGTCTGCGCACCAGTACGGTCAAACGTTTTGGGGGATTTAACACCGCCTCTTTCTGCATTGAAACCCGCATCGATTCCCCTGCCGAGACGAATGCAACTGCTCTGCCAGAAGCCCTAAAAGCGTCTTGGGAAAAAGAATCCGCCGTTTCTCTATTGGGATGGTAAACTTCGCTAGGCAAGAGGCAATAGGCAATAGATGATGAGTGCTAGGTTTGGTGAAGTTGAGGAAAGTCCGAACTGCCAAACCAGTGGCTATAAATAAAATCTTAAAATTGCATCAAAAGTTCCTTCTCCGTCTTTCAATAGACGGTAGAATGGCACACCTTCACAAAAGCGAGAACTTATGAACCAATCCATGATCCCTCAAGACCAATGTCCGATCCAAATTGAAGATGACCGGACAGGAATGAGTGTAGAGACTCTCAAACGCGCTTTTGCAGATAACCTATTCTACTTGCAAGGAAAATATGAATCGCTAGCAACCCAAGATGACTTCTACATGGCTCTGGCGTATACTTTACGCGATCGCCTCTTGAGTCGTTGGCTCAAAACCCTAAAAACCTACTTGGAAAACGATGTAAAAACCGTTTATTATCTCTCAGCCGAGTTCCTCATGGGTCGGCACTTAGGGAATAGCCTGATTAACCTACACCTGTACGATCGCATCCGTCAAGCCGTAGAAGAATCGGGTCTCGATCTCGAAGAAATCCTAGAACATGAACCCGATCCAGGTTTGGGAAATGGCGGTTTAGGTCGATTAGCAGCTTGCTTCCTCGACTCTCTAGCAACCCTAGAAATTCCTGCCGTCGGCTATGGAATTCGCTATGAATTTGGAATTTTCCATCAGATTATTCAGGATGGATGGCAAGCGGAAATTCCTGATAAATGGTTACGTCTAGGTAATCCTTGGGAAATTGCTCGTCCCGATCAAGCGGTAGAAGTTAAATTTGGTGGCCATACCGAAATCTATAGTGATGAAAAAGGACGGCCGAGAAAACGCTGGATTCCCGATACAAGAGTGATGGGAATTCCCTATGATACGCCAGTTCCCGGTTATGATACCAATACCGTAAACCCCCTACGGTTATGGAAAGCAGAATCAAGCGATGATTTTGATTTTGGTGAATTTAATGCAGGGAACTATGATGGTGCAGTTTCAGAAAAAATGCGCTCTGAAACGATCTCTAAAGTTCTTTATCCCAATGACAATACGCCCCAAGGGAAACAACTGCGACTCGAGCAACAATTCTTCTTTGTTTCCTGTTCTCTCCAGGATATTGTGCGCGTTCACCTGATGCGCCATAAGACTCTAGATAATTTACCAGAAACGGCTGCTATCCAACTCAATGATACACACCCTGCCGTGGCGATCGCCGAAATGATGCGTTTATTGGTTGATGAACATGGCTTTGATTGGAATATTGCTTGGCGCATCACTCAAAAAACCTTTGCCTACACCAACCATACCCTGCTCCCCGAAGCCCTAGAACGGTGGTCAGTTGGGTTATTTGAAGCCATTCTTCCCCGTCACCTGGAAATCATCTATGAAATCAACCATCGATTCTTAGAAGATGTGAAACATTGGTATCCAGAGGATTCAGGACTCCTAAGTCGCCTATCCTTAATTGAAGAAGGTGGAGAAAAGAAAGTCCGCATGGCGAATTTAGCCTGTGTGGGTTCCCATGCCATTAATGGAGTTGCCGCCTTACATACCGAACTGCTCAAACAGGATACTCTCAAAGACTTTTACAAACTTTGGCCTGAGAAATTCTACAACAAGACCAATGGAGTTACCCCTCGCCGTTGGGTGTTATTAAGTAACCCCAAATTGTCAGAACTCTTTACTCGTAAATTGGGTGAAGGATGGTTAAAAGATGTGGATCAATTGCGTAAATTGGAAAGTTATGTAGAAGATCCAGAATTTCGAGCAGAGTGGCGCACAATCAAACAGCATAATAAACAGTTAATGGCTGATTATATTGCCGCTCACAATGGTTTAGAAGTCGATCCCCATTCCTTGTTTGACATTCAAGTGAAGCGGATTCATGAGTATAAGCGTCAACACTTGAATGTGTTGAATATTATCACTCTGTATAACCGGATTAAGCAAAATCCAGATCTGAATATTCAACCCCGGACGTTTATCTTTGGCGGGAAGGCTGCACCGGGATACTTTATGGCCAAATTAATCATTAAATTGGTTAACTCAGTGGCTGAAGTCGTGAATAAAGACCCGGATGTGCGGGGTCGAATTAATGTTGTTTTCTTAGCTAACTTTAATGCGTCTTTAGGGCAGAGAATTTATCCCTGTGCCGATTTATCTGAGCAAGTTTCCACTGCGGGTAAAGAAGCCTCCGGAACCGGCAATATGAAGTTTTCCATGAATGGTGCTCTCACCATTGGTACGTTAGATGGAGCCAATATTGAAATCCGGGAAGAAGCTGGTGCAGAGAATTTCTTCCTGTTTGGCTTAACCGCTCATGAGGTGGCAGCACTCAAACAACAAGGGTATAAGCCTTGGGAGTATTATGAACAAAATGCCGAACTCAAGCAAACCATCGATCGCATCGCCTCTGGATTTTTCTCCCACGGCGATCGCAATATGTTCAAGCCTTTGGTAGACTCCCTAATGTACAACGACCCCTATATGCTGTTTGCTGACTATCAGGATTACATTGATTGTCAAGACAAAGTGGATCGTGCTTATGCCGATCAGGAGAGTTGGACGAAGATGTCTATTCTCAATTCGATCCGTATGGGCAAGTTTTCTAGCGATCGTACGATTAGCGAATATTGCCAGCAAATTTGGGGGGTTAAACCCGTGAAAGTTGAATTGGAAGAATACAATCAAGCCTTAGCAGGTTTGAATGTTACCCAACCCGTCAGTTCTTAGGGAAAACCACAACAGTAAGAAAAATCCCCCTTTCATGTCCGCTTGCGGAAAATACCCCTTAGAAAGGCGAACTTCTAATGCCCCCCTTAAAAAAGGGGGGGTTGGGGTGGATCAAAACGTACCTCATAAAATCGAAAAGCGCTGTATCTATTACAATTAACAAATATTAGACCCCAAGATTAAATTTCAACCATGTACAGTGCATTCGACATAGCAAAATACTTCATCACGCTTGCTTCTCCAGAGCAAGAAGATTTTATTACTAATCTCAAACTCCAGAAATTGCTCTACTATGCCCAAGGTTTCTATCTGGCAATGTTTGAAAAACCTCTATTTCCTGAAAAAATAGAAGCTTGGCAATACGGTCCCGTTGTGCCGGAAATTTATCACCACTACAAACAATATAAATCCCTATTCATTCCACAGCCTGAAGATTTCAATCCAGAGCAATACGATAAAAAAACTCAGGATTTGCTCAATGAAATTTACGAAGTTTACGGACAATATACCGCCCCCGCTCTCAGGCATCTCACTCATCAAGAACTGCCGTGGAATAAAACTCCAATTACAGAAGAAATATCCCATGACTTGATGAAGACATATTTTGAGACTCAGTTAGTCAAGTAGCGATGGCGAAAATTAAACGGAAACAATCGGCAAATATCCCAAATTACGATGTAAAATTTCCCCTTTTTTCTTTTCAATATCTCGATAAAACCCACGGCTTAGATAGCTGCAATAAAGATGAGAAAGCAGCTCTGGTATCTACTTTGTACAAACTCAGTCAGTGCCGTTGGAAGGATCTTCGCAATGCCCCCCGTCATGGGGTTGGGTATGAAAAAATCGATCGCCATAGCTTTCGCGTTGCTATTCCCCAACACATTACCGAAGATGTAAATATCATAGCTTTCCGTTTTAGTGGTAAAAAACCAATGATCGGCTATAGGGATAAAGCAATTTTCCATATTGTTTGGTTGGATCGGTCTTTTGAGGTGTATAACCACGAATAATTTTCCTAAATCGCGACTCAAGTAGGAGCAATCGCTTGTTGCAAAACATTGCCGTTTTACATTAGTAATACCATTTCTCTTTAATCTTGCGACTAATCAATCCCTGATAAAACAATTGGCTCAGAGCAACTTGTCTCTCCAGGAGAGATTATTCTATACCCCCAAAGTTGACACATCCGTTATCTGAAGGTGTGGACGGAGCCGGAAAAGTTGACTAAAATGGCCAACAATCTTTTCTCCTCACGGCTATGAAACGGATTAAACAGACAACACTCCATTACCAAGACAACCGCTCGGATAAGATCTATGAGGTGGAATTACTTTCAGCAGGCGATAATGGGTATATCGTCAATTTCCGCTATGGTCGTCGGGGAGCTAACCTAAAGGAAGGGACGAAAACGCCTAACCCGGTATCTTTGCCACAAGCTGAGAAACTCTTTGATAAGTTGGTGCAGGAGAAAACGAAGAAGGGATATCAGGATATTACCGCTACGGCTGAACCCTCTGCAATGCCTCAATCTGCTGCAACAGATAAGGAGATGACGAGAGACGATCGCATCTTATCCTATCTCCAGGGGACTCCATCAGAAAATTGGCCGCTCGATCGCATCATTTGGCGTGCCGGAGAATTACACCTGAGTGCCGCAACGCCCCATCTTCTCAAGCTTTTAGGCACAGGCGAACCCTTGCGAGATTATTGTATTGCCCATGCTTTGGGACAATTAGGAAATTCGGAAGCTCTGCCGGTATTAAAGCAGTTGGAAACTAATGCATCAACTCCAGAATTTGTCAAGCGAATTGCCTTTGAGGCGATGTGGAAATTGGGAGATGGGACGACAAGAGACGAGTTGCAGCAGATGGCGCACGATCGCCTACCGACTATTCTACAAGAGGCGATCGCCACCGGAAACTCCGACACAGTAATCGAAACTCTTGCCACCTATCTCGACACTAAAGACTATCAACCCTTTCAAGTTCTACAAATCCTCTACCAAACCCATCTCGACATCACTCGTCCAGCCTTACACAACTTTATCTGCACCGCACCCCTCGCGCCTCCAAGCTTCAAACCCCTGCGCCACCTGTTCAAAATGGCAGAATATCGCCAAGATGCCGAATTTTTTGGCAGTTTAGCCTGGCGATTTGAAACTGGAAAAGCCTTATATAACAGCAAAGTCTATTATGTGAGATTGCCTGATGGACGCTACCTAAACTGCTATGAACACCGATATAACCAAGAAACGAGACGCTACGAACTTGTAGCAGATAACTTGAGGAATGAACAACAACGTCCTGACACCTCCCTAGCCTATAGTCAAGATACCCGCGACTATCTGCGACGACGGGTATGGCGCAGCCTCGCTAAATTAGGGGAGCAAGGAGATTTAAAGTATATCGATCTAGCAGTGGGAGTTCTCTTAGCCTACTCGGATGCCGATGCTCAACCCGTTCGAGAAAAAAGTTCTTATCGATGGACTTCAGGTGGGCAATATATTGCTATCAAAAGCTATTGGGATCAATATGCAGGTTATTTATCTTTTAATCATATTCTCTACAGCAATAGTCCTTGCTATCATTGGCAGTATGGATATAAAGCTTGGAAATGTAAAGATGATTATAAACCAGGAGTTCCTCCCCCGGAAACTAGGGAAGAAGCATTTCCTGAAGTCTGGAATCAACGCCCGGATGCCTTATTAGAATTACTATTGAAGAGTCAATGTCATCGGGTACATCAGTTTGCTGTCAAAGCCTTAACAGATAATCCCAACTTTTGCCAGCAGATGGCAGTGCAAGATTTAGTGGGTTTATTGAGTCAATCTTATGACGAAACTGCACAATTTGCCTTTAACTTAGCCAAGAAACGTTATACGCCCGAAAATCCCAATTTTGATTTAGTCATTGCTCTTTTAAACTGTAGCTTTACGCCCGCTCGCACGCAAGCGCAGGAGTGGATAGACGCAAACCCGGATCTATTTGTGGGTTCGGCTGAATTCTTGTGTCAGTTGCTGCTCAGTACCCATCTGGAGATTCAAGAATTTGCGCGTCAGTTGTTGCGATCGCACCCCATCCCCGAAAATAGAACTAAGATTATCATTGGCTATATCATCTCTGAACTGATTAGCTTCACCACCGGAGAATCAGTAGCAGCCATATCCGATACTCTCCTTCAACTCTTTGCTATTCCTCTACAAACCCTCAGTTTACAAGTCATTCTGGACTTACTCGCGCATCCAGTTCTGGAAGTGCAAACCCTAGGCGCAAGATTACTACAAAACCATCAAACTCCAGCAACGGAGCTTCCTGTCAGTATCATTGAATCCTTGATAGCCTCTCCTCAAGAAGCTATCCGCAGTATTGGCGTAGAAATCTTTGGTCAATTGGGCGATCGCCAACTGCGAGAAGACTACCGAGATGCTATTATAGCCATGGCTGTCAGTGCTGTTCCCGATCTTCGGCAATCCATTCAGCCGATTATTGACCGCCTCGCTAACGGTCATCCTGAATTTGCTCTACCCCTAGCCACAGAATTAATCCAGTTTCTCCTCACTCCAGAATCCCACGAAGGGCTTCACAAAGACCTATTTTCCCTGCTCCATCTTCATCTTCCCGGATGGAAAGACCAAATTTCCCAAGAGTTAACCTTGCGACTGCTTAAGTCTAAGTTTGGCTTTGCCCAGCAACTCAGTGGTATTATTCTCGGTGCAAATGTCTATCGTTGGGCGAAACAGTGGTCAATAGCTGAAATTGTCCGGTGTGCCAGCCATGAAGTGTTGAGCATCAGGCAAGCCTCTTGGACAATGATAGAGCAGAACATAGACCGCATCAAAGCCTCCGACGCGGAAAAATTAGCCGCAGTCCGCATGTTAGAAGCCAAATGGGAAGACTCGCGCCAATTTGCCCAAGAGCTTTTTCAACGCCATTTCACCGATACTGACTGGACTCCAGAAGTCATGCTTCTCATCTGCGACAGTATTCGCCAAGACGTGCGCGAATTTGGCCGTCAGCTCGTCACCCGTACGTTCCAAGAACCTTATGGGCAAGATTATTTACTCCAGTTTAGCGAACATCCCAGTACGGATATGCAAGTATTCGCCAGTCAATATTTACAGAATTATGCCACCAATAACCCAGAGCAGTTAGAGCAGTTAAAGCCCTATTTAATCACAGTTTTATCCCAAGTGAATCGGGGACGGGTGGCGAAACAGAGGGTCTTTCACTTCTTAGAACAGGAAGCTCTCAAAAGTGAAGCGGCAGCACAGATAATTGCCGAAGTGCTAACTCGGCAGTCAGCGACCATGGCGATCGCCGATAAATCCCATTGTTTACACTTAATGTTACGCTTGCACCAACGCTATCCCAATATTCCCCTTCCTCTTGAAGTGAAACCCGTTACCGAAATCCGACGTTAATCCTTATTTTAATTTAATTTGAGGTCAAACTTATGGAATTTGCCTATTCATACCATGGCAGTACAGCCGTTAATAACCAGGGAAATAACACCCAAATGTCCTTTTCTCCCGACACCAAACGTCCGCCCACTTATTTTGTCGGGGAATTGCGAAAAAGTGTCGCGTTTCGAGAAGCCATTAGCGCTCTTCATGATGTCGTCGTCTCCGATTTGCGCTACCAACCCAAAGACAACGAAGAATATAAAGAATGGGCTAAACAACAAGAAGACTTAGAATGGCAATCTGTGGCCGTACAGAAAGAAGAAGTCGCTGCCCAGATCGCGACCATTCGTGACGAATTAACTGCACTTAATTCCATCAATTATGAACGCTGGCGACCCTATTATAAAGCCAGAGAACAATTTCGTCGCTATGTGTGGAAAAAACAACTGGATTTCTATTTTGTCTTCGATCCAGTAATTACCGTTCACCCGGATGAAATCTTTTTTGAATGCTTCAGCCAAGATGAATCCAGTTATGGCAGACTGGGGGCAAGCTACGACGTATTTAAAAACATCAACGAATTCGCCTGTGGGACTACGAATATCGACTATTCTGCTGCCCTTTATGATGAATTCCAAAAAATAAGAAGCTACAAAACCACCCAATTTCAAGTCGATCCGTCTGGCTTTGAAGTGCAAACCACCCACGAAGAAACATTCAAAGAAGTCAAAATCGATTTACCCGACAGTTGGGTAAGGGGCTTTTTACAGGTGAGTTCTGCCATGTCACTCCCGGCAACCACCTTTGATTTACACCCCATGGATATCCACAATATCTGTCTGATTCTCCGCCGCAACAAGGAGAAAAAGGGGCCGCGCAGTTTGCGCTATATCCTGGAACCGGGACAACCCATCAAAGTGGTGTTCGATCCTTGGAATATGGAAGTCGTTTGTTGGCGATCGCTCTATACTGGCAATAATAGCCAAGAAATCCGAGTCTGGGGTCGCCGTCGCATCCATATTTTAGAGCGCTTAATCCCCATTGCGCAAAAATTCACTGTCCATCTTTTAGGTACAGGAATGCCCTCCTTTTATGTCGCCGATTTAGGCGATATGTCCTTTACATTAGGCTTATCCGGATGGACAGCCAATGACTGGTCAAGTTCCGGAAACTTTGACCTGATGGCTCCCCGTGCTGATGTCGATGAATGGACACAAAAAATCATCTTTGATGCGTTGCGAGAAACCTGGGCAGAAACGCCAGAGAGTCTTGCTAAACGGCTAGGATTAAGTCAAACGGCTGTATTAGGAGCGCTTGGAGCCTATACCCAAGCTGGATGCGCCATTTATGACCTGAATAAACAAGTCTATCGCCTGCGAGAATTGAGCCGCGAACCCTTACCGATGGAACGCTTACGATTTGCCAATGAGCGGGAAGAAAAAGCGACTCATTTCTTAAGTGAGAATCAAGTCCAAGTTAGCAGTGTAACAGAGTCTGGTGGCGCATTAATTCTCCAAGGAACCGTTCGTGATAACGGAAAAACTTACGCGCCCAATTTGACAATCGATCGCGATGAGCGTATAATTAAAGCAGAATGTACTTGCAATTGGTATCAGCAAAATAAGCTGTATAAAGGCCCTTGCGAACATATCTTGGCATTACGGATGCATCATGCCCGTTTATGTCAATAAACTACATAACCTAAAATTACACGACCCAACCATTGGCAAACAGCCTTGCAATCTGGGCGGTGCATCGCCGCTCTTGCGCTCAGTCCATCCATGCATCACTAGCCTGCTCGTGACGGTACGGTTCTCGGACTGGTGTAGCTATTTCAGTTTGGATTCTTTGAACCAAATGAACCACACCAGTCCGGAACCGCTTGAGTTGAGCAGTCTAGTCCTAGGGGTTTACGAAGGGGCAACCAATGGTTTTAGGTCGTGTGATTTTTTGTTATTTCTGGCAAATAATGCGGAGTCAACATTCAATCTCTGTATAGATTTAAGGTAGACTGTTGATACAGAATCCAATCACTGCCCTATGTCTGACTCCAACTCGATCCGGGAATCTACTATCACCCTCCAACTCGAATCCCAACATTATCAACTCCTAGAAGAAGCCGCCACCTTAACTGGATTAAGCGTAACCGATTATATTGTACATCATGCCCTGAGTGCAGCGATCGCCCACACCGCCATCCATCAGTCATCCCATTCCCCCCAACCCACAGCAGCCCCTCAGTCCACACCAAACTCGATAACCTCCCTGCTTGACAATAACCCTCAAGATCTCAATAACGTCGCGAAAGCGATCCTATCGACCCTTGCGTGGTCATCACCAGAAATTCTACAAAAAAGCCAAGACTCTCCATAACCTATAGCTGTGCAAAGGATAGTTATAGCAAGGAATGCCTGAAGCTAGGACAGCTCAATTGTGGTTTTAGGGAACAGAAATGTCTTAACTCTCCCTTCCCTTGCTATCTGATATTTTCTATTGCCTAAGAATCATAATGAATCACCTTGATATCAAGCTTTGCTCGATCGGTACAAATTGAATAGTCCATAGTTTTTAAGCTTTTTTCAATTCCGCATTAACCGTTTGCCAGAACTGCTTCACCTCTTGGGGCGATCGCAAATGATAAACTTGCTTTGTCGCGATCGCCCTATCAACATACTCTCGGTATTTGGGGGTCAGTTTTTGGTGGCATAACCCAATTACCGAATAAGCGTTCAGTGTCCCTTTGAACAGTGGGCTATTCTCCGGCCAACCTTCGGGGGATGTCCAAAGACCTTTAATCAATCGCTTCGTGACCCACCAATAATGAAGTAAAACTGGCATATCCAGATAAACCAACGTATCTGCGTGCTCCAGCCGTTCCCACACCGTATCCAGAGAACCAAATCCATCAATGATCCATTGATCGTCTTCCAAGAGGCGATTGTGGGCGGATTTAAACTCTGCATGGGGTACTTCACTACCTCCAGGTCTATACTTGAGGCGATCGAGCGATATGAGAGGTAACCCAGTAATTTGTGCCAACTGTTTACTGAGGGTTGATTTACCACCACCAGCATTGCCAAAGACTGCCACTCTATTCATCGGGAAAATTGGGTCTGAAGGTTAGTTTTAGATTGATATTAACTGATCTCTGAAAGATCTTGGGATAAATACTGAAATCTCCTGGAAGACCAACGGTAAAACAGAGCACATGAAACTTGAAAGGTCACCCGTCGGTCACGATCGCCCATTAGGTACAGCAGTTTCCTGTGCTATGCGGTATATCAATAACGGTTTTTAAAGATTAAGCTAAAGTATTATGAACAGCAGTTAACCAAACAGCCGAGTGACACCACTATCTAAACTTGAAGCCGTCCAGGATCAGCCCGCTCACCAGACGAGTGACAGCGAAAAAAGCATCAAAACCATTATTCTTGCTGGTGTTGTCGGTAATGTGATCGAATGGTATGACTTTGCCCTTTATGGCTATTTAGCCCCCATCATCTCCCTACTGTTTTTCCCCAACGATAATCAGATTGTCTCTCTGCTACAAACCTATGGAGTCTTTGCCGCAGGATTCGTCATGCGACCTCTTGGGGCAGGAATTTTCGGTTATATTGGCGATCGCGTTAGTCGTCGGACTGAACTATTTATTTCCGTGATCTTAATGGCAATCCCCACCTTCATATTGGGCTTATTACCCACATATAACCAGATCGGGATTGCAGCACCCATTTTTTTAATTCTGCTCAGATTAGTTCAGGGATTATCCGTGGGCGGCGAATTCACTGGATCGGTAACCTATGTGGCTGAAACTGCTCCCCAAACTCGGCGCGGGTTCACCACTAGCTTTGTCAATGTGGGATCTACAACAGGTTTACTCTTAGGTTTAGGTATTGTGGCGTTGATTACCCATCTGCTCTCTGACAGCAACCTACTGACTTGGGGCTGGCGTTTACCGTTCTTATTTGGCGGTATATTGGGATTGACTGGACTCTACATTCGCAGTAATCTCCCCGATTCAGAAGTGTTTGAAGAACACCAGGAAGGTAGACAAGTTCCTCTACTGAGCGATCTGAAGCAATCCCTGGTTCCCATGCTTCAGGCCATGTTTTTTGCCGGGGGATATAGTTCTACTTACTACATCATTATGGTCTATATTCCGACCTATTTGGATCAATTCACCGATGTTTCCCGCAGTGGGGTTTTAGTCATTCATGTGGTTGCCCTCACCATCCAGATCCTGATTCTTCCCCTGTTCGGTTGGCTATCCGATACGACTTTACGGCGTAAATCCTGGTTATTGCTGGCAATTTTGAGTGTGGCACTGTTCGGTTTTCCTGCATTTTGGCTGTTGTTGCAACCGAATAATTACGAAGTCTGGTTGGCTCAAATCGGATTGGCAATTTTCCTGGTTCCCTTGTTGGCAATTTCTCCCGTGATGATGGTGGAAATTTTTCCGACGGAGACTCGCCTGACTGCCTATTCTCTGTCTTTCAATCTAGGAGCGAGTATTATGGGGGGAACATCCCTGTTGGTTTGTACCTGGCTAATTAATGTCAGTGGTAATATCTATGCTCCTGTCATTTATTTAGTCATTAGTGCCTGCATGAGTGCGATCGCCTTGGGATTTATGGGCGATCGCAGCCGCGAACCCTTACTCTGATCGACTTCTAAGGAACCCAATTTCTGGCCTCTGTAATAATTAATTAACCTGAGGTCGGATTCAGCAGAAGGTAGTAAAGCCCACTCCAAATCCAATATAGGCTTCTTGGGTGGATAGCAATAGGCTATCCACCCAAAAATAATGTTAATAATGTTGACCAATCATCCTGATCCTCCTTGTAATTCTCCTGTTGTTGTCCCATACTCCGCTCATATTTATCTCTTCTAGCGATCGCTTATCCTAAACTTAGCTCAATTAAATTACACACTAATCGCAAACTTAGTTCCTACTTCCTCAACAACACTTTTCACCTTCAGCAATAAGCCTTCTTGAACCAAGAGAAGCTCTTCTCGATTACCCGTATCAGAGTAAGGCAATTAAATAGTTGCGTGTTCTAATGAAATCTTGAAATTGAATGATAGATTTAAACATAATGCACCCTTCAAAGCTAGCATTAAATAGCTTCAGTAATATAGTCTAGCATGATGGATTAGCTATTCATTGATGTGGCTATAGATTTTTTATCTTCTATGGGTTTGTGCGCTACCCAATATTTGCTCAGATAATGAGTATTAGTTTCAATCTGTTCAAACCCGATTTTTTGCAGGCGATCGCTTAAATCATCGCTCAGATAGCTTGGATAGTAGGGTTCATGAAAGTTCTGGGAAAACCAATTTAATACCGGAGTAATAGCAGGACTATCTTCTTTCTGGATGGAGTCACAAATAATGAAGGTTCCGCCAGGTTTGAGGACTCGGAAGCATTCATTAATCACTTTTTGGCGCGCTTTGGGGGGCAATTCGTGGAATAAAAAGACGCTAGTAATTCCGTGGAAATAATTATCTACATAGGGAAGTTCTTCTCCATTTGCTTGCAACAGTTGCGGGAGTTCTCCGGGCATTTTGGAGAGTAATTGGTTGGCTTTGCGGAGATAATAAGGAGACAGATCGATACCATACAAAGAGGCTTGAGGACAGGTTTGGCGAATGAATCTCAGGGTTCTGCCCGTACCGCAGGCAACATCGAGAAGTTTAGCCGGTTTGGAGCCAGAGGGAGTCTCTGAGATCGACTGCTTCAGGGGAGCTAAAACCCTGCGCCGCATGGCATCTGCGGCTCCATTGAAGAGAATATCGACTTGCAGATCGTACAATTCGGCGGAGCGATCGCTCAAATAGCCATCAGTCTGATAATGGAAATTTTGTAGATAATACCGAGGATAAGTCGAGCGATCGACCTCTGACGGGAATACCTGATATTCTTGACGATTTTTCCGTTGCCAAGTGAGAGGTAAATCGAGCCAAATCATCGGATAAGTGGACAATAAGTGTGGCCAATCTTCCTCAAACAACAGCTCTAGGGGATAAACTCCTGAGTTTGCTTCTTCCCAATCGACTTTTAATAGAGCGTCCAAGCGCTGTTGAACAATGCTTAATACTTGTGGATTGATCGCCGGTATAGAACTCTTCTGGCGATCGATCAATACAGTAGATAATTGATAGGCCAGACTCTTATGAGCCAAGCTTAATGCATTCTTCGTTTGTTGCCACCCTTGATAGGCCAGTTCAGCTAAAGGATTCACCATCAATATTTGGTATGAGAAACTTAGTTTACTTAAATTAGTGTAAGTCTTTTCACTAAAATAGCCACCTATTGTAGGTGGCTATCTCACGGGAAGTCACTCTTAATGGACTAAAAAACTATCAGAGGAAAAATCATAGCCTCTTCTAGACATCGTAGTACAGGGCAAATTCATAGGGATGAGGACGCAAGCGCATGGGATTGACCTCATTATCGAGCTTATACTCAATCCAATTGGTCACGAAGTCTTCCGTAAATACCCCGCCAGTCGTTAAGAACTCATGATCGGCTTCTAGAGCTTTGAGTGCATCGAGTAAAGAACCGGGAGTTGAAGGAACCTTGGCCAATTCTTCAGGGGAGAGATCGTAGATATCCACATCTAAAGATTCACCAGGATCAATTTTGTTTTGAATACCATCAATCCCAGCACAAAGCATGGCAGCAAAAGCCAAATAAGGATTACAAGTGGCATCGGGACAGCGGAACTCTAAGCGTTTGGCTTTTGGATTGGTTCCGGTTAAGGGAATGCGGATAGAAGCCGAACGGTTTCCTTGAGAATAGGCCAAGTTTACTGGAGCTTCAAATCCAGGAACCAGACGCTTATAGGAATTGGTCGAAGGATTGGTAAATGCCAATAAGGCAGGAGCGTGCTTGAGGATGCCACCAATATAATGGAGAGCCATTTCACTCAGATTCGCGTAGCCATCTCCCCAGAATAGAGGCTGGCCATCTTTCCAAATGGACTGGTGGGTATGCATCCCAGAACCGTTATCATTAAAGACTGGTTTGGGCATAAAGGTCACGGTTTTACCGTAGCGTTTACCGACATTTTTGATCACATATTTATAGGTCATCAAATTGTCAGCCGCTTCAATCAGTTTCCCAAAGCGGAAACCGAGTTCATTTTGTCCCCCTGTGGCTACTTCGTGGTGATGTTTTTCAATCGGTACTCCACATTTCATCATGGTCAGCAACATCTCCGTCCGCATATCCTGCATAGTATCGGTGGGAGCGACGGGGAAATAGCCTTCCTTGTAGCGGGGTTTGTAGGCCAAGTTACCACCGGGTTCTTCGCGTCCGGAGTTCCAGCGGCCTTCAATGGAATCGACATAGTAATACCCAGCACTTTGGGTTTGGTCGAAGCGAACATCGTCAAAGACAAAGAATTCTGCTTCCGGGCCAAAATAGGCCGTATCGCCAAGACCGGTAGCTTGCAGGTAGTCGATCGCTTTTTGGGCAATGGAACGGGGATCTCGGCTATACCATTCCCCCGTCCGAGGTTCTTTAATACTACAGATGACGCTTAACGTCGGTTCAGCCATAAATGGGTCAATCCAAGCGGTAGTTGGATCGAGAACCATGCTCATATCAGATTCATTAATGGCTTTCCAACCCCGAATACTAGAACCATCGAAGGGTACGCCATCGGTGAAACTGCTTTCGTCGATTTGATCTTGATACAGGGTTAAATGCTGCCAGATTCCAGGCATATCGATAAATTTCAGGTCGATCATCTGGATCTTTTCATCTTGAACGTATTTCAAGAATTCTGCTGAGGTTTGGAACATGGATTACTCCTTATGAGTTGGTATTGAGTCAGTCTTGAGGTTCAGAGCGTGAGGTTCCTTAGCGTTGAGACCTTCGTTTTCCGCGACCTGAAGAGGAAAAGTGACAACCAGTTAGGTCTGGAACAGTGACTGGCCAGACGTTGGTTGCATCAATCCTTTGCCTTGGCGATCGCTGTCCCAGTTTTCTAGCTCATCCATCCTAGGGAATAGGTGTCAGTCAGTTTTGTATAGCTCATTACTAAAATATTTGATCCAGTATGGCGGTTTTTTTAGCAATGTCTTAACAATTCTGATGACTGTGGCGATCGCTCTGAGAGGATGTCCTCTAAACTTGAGGCTGAAATGGGGATGCGTTTTATAGTAAACTCCAAAATGGATATCATGCATTAATCCCCTTTAATAACGAATACGCTGTGTTGGGAGAGTAAATACAAATGCGGGATGCAGTCACAAGCTTAATTTCAAATTACGATATTACAGGTCAGTATCTAGACCGCAATGCCCTAGACCAAATCAAATCCTATTTTGACAGTGGTCTGGCTCGGATTCAGGCGGCTAATGTGATTACGGGTAATGCGGCCAGTATTGTCAAGCAAGCAGGTTCCCAATTATTTGAGGAACTACCTGAATTAATCCGTCCTAGTGGAAATGCTTATACGACTCGCCGCTATGCGGCTTGTCTGCGAGATATGGATTATTATCTCCGCTATGCCAGTTATGCTCTGGTTTCTGGGAATACCGATGTTCTAGACGAGCGGGTCCTACAAGGACTGCGAGAAGTCTATAACTCTCTAGAGGTTCCCATCGGCCCCACGGTTCGCGGCATTCAAATTATGAAGGAGATTGTCAAAGCACAAGTGGCAGAAGCTGGTGTGGCTGATACCAGTTTTGTGGATCAACCCTTTGATCACATCGCTCGTGATTTAAGTGAGAAGAATGTGTAACGGTTCGTTTTAAACTTCTCGCTCGTAGGGGTAAGTGGAAACACTTGCCCCTATTTGTTTATTGGGTCATAGGTAATGGGTTATGGGGCAACAGGAATCGCAACCAGAAAACCTCAATCGGTCTATTCATGCTGCCCTAGTCGTCGCTAATCCCACCATACCGGACACTCTGTTGATTGAAGGAGAAAAAGGCAATCTTTTCAATCAATACTGCAATAATGAACAATTAAATAATTAAGAATTGAATAGACTTTAGCCTGGGCGCAATGATTAGACCTCTTGCATAATTGTGCAGAAAATAAATGGCAATGGAGTAATCCTGCATTCTTACCCCTATTCTCTATTCCCTATTCCCTCACCTTCTGCAAGAAGTCTATTGATGTTTATCATCCGTGGAAAGAATAGGATCGCATCAGTAATCAGTGGTTGATCTTTCTTTCTAAATTTATAATTGTAACATAAAAGCCACCCTGGAAGGGCGTTGCTCCAAACCCAATTTTCCTGGTAAAATGCGGACCTCAAATATTATCCCCTGGTTGCTGAATCTAGCTTGCCTTGTTCCCCCTCTCTTGCTGACCAGTGTTTTGGTGTTGTTTTATCGCCTGCGGGTTCCGGAACTCCACCGTCAAGCCCAAGACCAACGGGAGGCGATCGCCGAGCAATTTGTCAGTCAGATGAACCAACAGGTGGCGATATCCCACCAAATCGTCAATACAGTAATCAGTCTAGTCGGGCCCCTACGAGGCGATCGCACTCAGGTAGCAGAGCGTCTTCATGCTCTTCTCGAATCTACCGATCCCCAACTAATTTATGGCATTGGACTCTGGTTTGAACCAGAGGAGTTTGAGCCAGGTGTGCGTTATTTTGGCCCCTATATACATCGAGATCTAAAGCAGCGCGATCGCTTGATTCTCACCGATGAATGGGAAACCCCCGACTACGATTTCCATACTCAACATTGGTATCTGTTAGCCAAAAAAAATCTGGGACAGCCCCAATTTACCGAGCCGTATTTTGATACAGATCTCATTTATATCACTCTCGGCCAAAGCTTTACTCAACCCAATTCGCCTGAAGTCGCAGGGATCACCTCAGTGGATATTACTCTCCCCCTCTTGCAAGAGCAAATTGCCAGACTCAATACCCAACCGGAAGACATGGTTTACCTCACCACATCCTCCGGTAACGTTTTTGTTCACCCCGATCGCCACAAGCTCCTGGCAGCAGCCAAGGCCAAAAATCCTGGAATTCAAACCATTTTGGAAGTATCTGGTGCAGAACTCAATGCCTTCCACCAAACTCACTATCCCGACTTTATTCCCACCTCTAGCATCCCCATTCCCAATTTGGGCTGGCAGATTCATGTGCTGACTCAACGGGACTATTTTTTAGCCAAGATCGTTGAACTCCGACACGCCATGAGTCTCCAGATTCTAGTGATTTGGCTCGGTACAGGTGGCTTATTGATCATTTTGAATTACACAATCTTAAATCGCTATAAAGTACGTCAACTTCGAGCCTATTCCCTCACGTTAGAACAAGAAGTTGCCAAGCGATCGGCCCAACTTGAAGAGCAAAAAACCTTCCTACGCAAAGTTATCGATACTACGCCCAATATCATCTTTGTCAAAGATACCGAAGGGCGTTTTATTTTGGGCAATCAAGCCCTGGCTGAAATCTATCAGACCACCGTTGAAGATCTGGTGGGTAAAACGGATGCAGAATTTGGCGTACCCACTGCGGAGGAAGTAGAACAGTTTCAAAAAACGGATCGTTGGATCTTAACCCATGGCGAACTCCAAGTGATTGAAGAATTAGTCACTCAGCCTAATGGCGAAAAACGATGCTTTCACTCCATCAAAAAGCCCTTGATTCTAGCTGAGAATCAACCGCCCTATCTACTCGGCGTGGCTACAGATATTACAGAACGGAAAGCGATCGAGGCAGAAGTCCAACGGGCAAGGGAAGCCGCAGATCTAGCGAACCAAGCCAAAAGTGAATTCCTCGCCAACATGAGTCATGAGCTACGCACCCCCCTAAACGGCATCCTTGGCTATGCCCAAATTTTGCAGCGCAGCAATGCAATGAGTCAAGAAGATCGCAAAGGAGTTGAGGTCATTTACCAAGCGGGTACTCACCTGTTGACCTTGATTAACGATGTCTTGGACTTAGCCAAAATCGAAGCCCGCAAATTAGAATTAATCCCTCAGACGGTGAACTTCCCCTCATTTATTACTGGAGTAGCCGAAGTAATTGGGATTAAAGCTCAAGAGAAAGGTTTAGAGTTTCAAACCCTTACCCCTCCCCAGTTACCAGAAGGGGTTTATGTTGACCCCAAACGGTTACGCCAAGTTCTCTTAAATCTGTTAGGTAACTCCATCAAGTTCACTCACCAAGGTGAGGTAATGTTAACCGTTGAGGTAATAGGTTCACCTCAACCGAGTCTAGAGTTAGATGCAACCGTTGTGTCCATACGCTTTAGTGTACTAGACACGGGTGTAGGTATGACCCCAGAGCAAGTCGAGAACATCTTCTTGCCTTTTGAGCAAGTGGGGGAACAGAACCAAAAAGCGGAAGGAACCGGGTTGGGTTTGGCCATTAGTCGTCAAATTGTGGAAATGATGGGGGGAAACATTCAAGTCAGTAGCGAGTTGGGTAAAGGTAGCCGTTTCTGGTTTGAGTTTAACCTTCCCCTTGTGCAAGACTGGGAAGAAGAACTCACTGTTGGAGCTGAGAGTAAGATTATTGGCTATGACGGCCAGCGGTGCAAGGTTCTGATTGTGGATGATAAATTCGTTAATCGTATGGTGGTTAGAGAAGTGCTGGAGCCGTTAGGATTTCTGGTGGCGGAAGCAGAAAATGGCCAGCAAGGCATTGAGCAATATCAGCAATTCCAACCGGATTTAATTATCACTGATTTGGTAATGCCAAAACTCGATGGCTTTGAACTGGCTCGTCGAATTCGAGAAGAAGACTCAGATGTAAGGATTATTGCTTCGTCAGCCAGTGTGCTCGAACCCGATCAAGACCGCAGTATCGTGTCGGGTTGTAATGATTTTGTGCCCAAACCGGTGCAGATAGAGCAATTTTTGAGTCGAATTCAGAAGTTACTGGAATTAGACTGGATTTACGAAAGGGCGATCGCCACCTCCGAGACGACAGTGTCCGAACTCATTTATCCCCCTGGAGAAGAGTTAACTGCCTTAAAAGAGTTCGCCAAAGTCGGAGACATTGGTGGTGTAGAAGAAGAAGTGGAGCGACTGCACGGTTTGGATGAGAAATATGAGGTGTTCTGCGATCGCATCCTGGCCTTCACCAATGAATTTGATGACACCGGAATTTTAGAATTTCTCTCGTCAGCTCAAATCAATCCCTAAACAAGGCTGAGTTTTAACTGTTGTGTAGAGTGTGATCAACCCTTCCAAGCCGAGTTTATTCATTATGTCCGATTCATCTAATGCTCCCAATATTACTTCCTATAACTCCTTAGGATTTCGCTTATTTGCTTACCTTTTAGTAGGTATCTTGGCTGGTTTTGGTACTGTTAGCAGTTTGTTTTATCGAGTTCTCCAGCAACAGGTCAAAACCGAGTTACAAAAAAATCTCAATGCCAAGATACTCTCCATTGAGGCTGACCTTCTACAAGCAGAAGAATTTACCCAGGGATTAGCACTCGCCGTTCGCCATAGTGTAGAGACAGAAACTCAGGATAGCGATGCGTATAAGACACTTGTCTCACAATTTCTACAACATCGTCCTCCGCTGTTGATGGCAACCGGTTTTGGGCAAGCTCCCTTAGCAATTGTCAAAGAGAGTCAATGGTTTTATCCATTTATCTTTGTCACCCAAGGCAACAGTCACCAAGTTGGCGAACACTTTCAATCGCTCCCTGAGAATTTTCGGTATAGAGATCTGACGGAAGATCTGTATTGGGAACAGTTTTATTATCAGATTCCGACTCAAAAAAAACAGAAAATTTGGTCTGAACCCTACAATTGGCACGGTATAACCATGGCCAGTTTTTTAATTCCGTTTTATGACCCAGATGATATCCTGTTGGGTATAGCAGGATCGGACATTAATGTTACAGCATTGAGTAAAAAAATCGATACGACCGCCTTACGCAACAGTGGTTATTTTATGATTCTCAGTGAAGAGGGCAATCTACTCGCCTATCCACCCGATCCAGCGAAAGCGAAATCCTTAACTAACTATCAAGCATTACCCATTGTTAAACAACTCTGGGAACCCATGCAAGAAGATACAGCCGGTTTACTCCAAGCCAATGGATTTTTAGTCGCCTATGAGCGCATACCTAGCACAAACTGGTTGATGGTAGCTCTGGTTCCCCGACAGGTTGTGATCTTACCGGTTCTGGCGATCGCCGTTGGAGGAGTCACCGGTGCAGGGTTGGTCGTCGGCTTGGTCGTAGCCCTCTTTGTACAGCGACTCAACCAGCGCTTGCAGCCCATCCTTGAAAAATGCAACACCCTCTTGCATCTTGATGCCACCATGGATGAGCAACCTGCCAACACCAATACCCTTTTGCCTGAGTCAGGCTTTCGTGGAGCCAATGAACTTGATATTCTCTCTCTATCCTTCGAGCGTATGGCTACACGCTTGCAAGAGACCTTTACCAATCTAGAGCAGAGGGTGGCAGAGCGAACTGCTGAATTAGCCATGGCTAAAGAACAGGCTGATATCGCGAACCAAGCCAAAAGTGAATTTCTGGCTAACATGAGTCATGAACTGCGAACTCCCCTCAACGGCATCCTTGGTTATGCCCAGATCTTGCAGCGCAGTCATGAACTGAGTCAGAAGGATCTCAAAGGTGTTGATATCATTCGTCAAGCCGGTACTCACCTTTTAAACTTGATTAACGATATCTTGGACTTAGCCAAAATTGAAGCTCGCAAACTTGATCTGATACCCAAATCGGTTCATTTCCCATCATTTTTGCAAGGTGTTGCTGAAGTCATTCGCATCAAAGCTGACGAGAAAGGTCTAGAGTTTCAAGCCATTACCCCTCCTCAGTTACCGGAAGGGGTCTATATTGATCCCAAACGATTACGTCAAGTACTCTTAAATCTATTGGGCAACTCCACCAAATTTACTCACCAAGGTGAAGTAACGCTGATCGTTGAACAAATGGGTTTACCCCAACCGAGTCTAGAGCTGGATGCAACCATTGTGCCCATACGCTTCACCGTACAAGATACGGGTGTGGGTATGACCCCTGAGCAAGCCAAGAACATCTTCTTACCCTTTGAGCAAGTCGGCAATCAACAGCAAAAAGCAGAAGGAACAGGCTTAGGTCTGGCGATCAGCCGTCAAATTGTGGAGATGATGGGGGGTGAAATTCAAGTGAGTAGCGAGCTGGGTAAGGGTAGCCGTTTCTGGTTTGAGGTTAACCTTCCCGTTATGCAAGACTGGAAAGAAGAACTCACTGTGGGAGCTAAGGGCAAGATTGTGGGCTATAAGGGGGAGCGGCAAAAGATTCTCATTGTGGACGATAAAATCGTTAATCGTATGGTGGTGGGCGAAGTCCTCGAACCATTAGGGTTTTTGGTGACTGGAGCTGAAGATGGAGAGCAAGGCATTGAAGAGTATGAACAAGGCCAACCCGATTTAATTGTCACTGATTTAGTCATGCCAAAACTCGATGGCTTTGAACTAGCTCGTCAAATTCGGGAGAAAGATGCACAGGTCATCATTATTGCTTCTTCAGCCAGCGTGCTGGAAAACGATCAAAACCGCAGTATTGTGGCAGGTTGTAATGATTTTGTTCCCAAACCTGTGGATATGGAGCAATTGTTAGGTCGAATTCAGCAATTGCTTGCCTTAGAGTGGATTTATGAAATTCCAACTGATACCTCAGAAGCTAAATCTTCCGAACTTATTTATCCCCCACGGGAAGAACTAACCCTCTTAAAAGAGTTGGCGAAAGTCGGAGATATTGGGGGAGTAGAGGAAGAAGTAGAACGATTGGGAAATTTAGATGAGAAATATGGTGTGTTCTGCGATCGTATCCTTGCCTTTACTCATGAGTTCGACGATACAGGAATCTTGGAATTCATCTCGACTGTAGTCCATCATTCATAATTTCGTGTCATTCTAAGTCTTTTTATCTAAGAGATACAGCACTTTTCTCTACTATGAGGTACAGAAATGACTGTTTTTAACGATAGCTAGAACAGCCAAAAGCTCCATTAATTCTGTTGTTTACTCCCCATCAGAGCGCAAAGCGCTGCATCTCTTATGAAAGTCCGATCTATTTTTCTGTTATGCTTTCTTTCTGGAATAGCAATAGTGCTGGTGAGTTGCTCTATCTCCCAAGTTGAGTCTAAACACGATCCTACTATCGTAGAGACTGAGGACGATTCCCTACCTAGTGAAGACGATTCACTGGTGATTTGGTGGCAGCAATCCTTTGTCAGTGAAGGAAATGAAGAGATTGCTGGGCTAGTCCGGGAGTGGGAACAAAGTTCTGGAATTAAAACCACTTTCCAATTAAAATCAGAAGCTCTCGACGAAAAACTGGAAAGAGCTTTTGCACCAGCATTGCGTAGTAATATGGAAGAAGGCAATGCTCCAGATATTGTGACCATTGCCAATCTGTCTGAGATCGTTTCTCGGTTAGCTTGGGAAGGAAAGTTAGCTGACGTTTCTGATGTGGTCGAACCCATCCGAGATTCATTTTATCCGGGTGCTTTAGATGCGGTTCATTACTTAAATAGTACAATAGATGAGCGCAGCTTTTATGCTATTCCTATGGGAATAACAACTTACAATATCCACTATTGGAAACCATATCTGGATCGCCTTGGACTTACAGACCAAGATATTCCCCAAGATTGGCAGGGTTTTTGGCAATTTTGGCAGGATGTTCGCGATCGACTCCACGAGTTAGGAGAGAACGATATCACCAGTTTTTGTATCACTCTCAATAAAGATTCGAGTGATGGTACGGAGGCATTTTTACAATTTCTTTATGGTCATAATGGTAAGATCTTTGATCGTGAGGGAAATTTGGTACTCGATCGCCCAGAGAATCGTCAGGGATTGATTAACGCCCTCTCCCAGTTATCAACTTTATATCGAGAAGGATACATTCCTCCAGAATCGATGGAATGGACGAATTCAGACAACAATTTTCACTTTCTCGATCGCCAATGTTTGTTAGTGACCAATGCGTCTCTCTCCATTCCTGTCACCCAGAAACAGCCCAATAATCCCTACACCCAGAAAGTAAGAAATCGCTACATGAACGAAATCGTTACCGTCTCCAATTGGCCAAATACGGCCAATGGTAGCCCTTTTAAGATTTTTGTCGGGCAATCTTTTAGTATTTATAGTATTATTCCTGCCAATGCTGAACGCTCAGAAGCTGCTAAACAATTTCTGGCTTATTTACTACAACCCGAAAATCTGCAACTCTTGATCGAACAGGAGAAAGGGCGATTTATACCTCCCATGCCAGAACTTTGGAATATCTCGTTTTGGGAAAACGAGAATGATCCTCACTTTTCTGCTGTAAAAAAACTCTCTTCTAGTAACATTCAACCTTATCCCGGTACTCTAAATCCAGCCTACGCAAAAATTAGCAAGAACAAGATATTCACGACAGCTTTAGAGAGAGTCATTCAAGAAGGGGTCTCTCCAGAAGAGGCCGCAGATGATGCGATAGCTCAAATTCAGGATATTATCGACCACTATTAAGATCGGGAGAAAACATCGTGACGTTTCCCATTAGAAAAAGTCTTTTAGTTCAATTAACCAGCTATTTTTCTCTGTTATCGGCGATCATTATTGGTGTTGTGGCTTTTTCTGCTTACTATCAAGCTAGGTGCGCTCTGATGAAAGAAGTGGTCGATCGCCTAACCGCCACTATCGCCTTAAAAAGTACCCAACTTGATGGGTGGGTAGACCATCAGATCCAAGATATTCTTTTAGTGAGTCAACAAGCTCCCGTTCAAGAAGCAGTGGCAACTTTGCTCATGACTGACGAATCAGAAGCCACTTATCAAGAAACCGAGCAAGCACTCAGACGCTATATTGATGACTGGACAAGTATCAAGTCGAACTTACACAATATCCGCATCACAGATACTGGCAGCACTGTTATCTTTGATGCCCAACATCCAGAAATCAAAGGCAGATATCGACCCAATGCTGCACCAACCACCTTTTTTACATCCGATACGGCTGATGCGATCGCTCCTTACTTCTACATTTCTCCGATGACAGGTAAATCGGCGATTACGTTTGCCACGCCCATTGTTGATGATGAAAATATCCAAATGGGTGCGATCGCCGTCGATCTAGACCTAGCAGATATCGATACTCTGATTCGCAATAATACAGGATTGGGCGAAACCGCAGAAACTTATCTCGTCGGGAATAGCACACAAGGATCGATCTTTATCTCCATAGAGGGCAAGGAAAATCTAGAATCCCAAGCCCAAATCAGTAGCGTGGGCATTGATAGCGCGATCGAGGGTCAAAATGGCTTTGGACTCTACAAGAATTATGCAGACATTCCTGTAGTCGGAGTTTATCGTTGGCTTCCTAACCAAGAATTAGCCTTGCTGGCAGAAATTTCTCAAGCCGAAGCCTTTGCTCCAGCCAGAAAACTGGCACGCAATATCGTTCTGATTGGCTTGTGTTCTACCGGAGTCTTGTTAGTGGGAGTCTATTTGCTCTCTCGAGAGATCGTCCGCCCGATTTTAGCAATCTGTCAAGCCGCAGAATCCCTAGCCGCAGGAGATTTAAACCAAACTGCACCCGTAATGACCAAAAATGAAGTTGGACGACTGGCATCGACATTTAACCAAATGGCAGGGCAGTTAAAAGAATCCTTTAGCACCTTAGAACAGGGAGTGGAAGAACGGACTCAAGACCTGCAAGAAAATCAACGGGTTCTAGCAACATTGATGAGTAATTTACCCGGAATGGCATACCGTTCCCTCCAGGATGAACGTTGGACGATGAAATTTGTCAGTCAGGGGTGCTACGACCTCACGGGTTATTCCTCCGAAGACCTAATTGACAACCGCACGATCGCCTATAGTGACCTCATTTATCCGAGCGATCGCCCACTCGTCGAAAGTATAATGAAAGCAGCAATAGAGCAGCACAAACCCTTCCAACTCGTCTATCGCTGCATGACGGCAACCGGAGAACTCAAATGGTTTTGGGAACAAGGAACTGGCGTGTATACAGAAGAAGGGAGAATCACCTTTGTCGAAGGCTTTATTACCGATATTAGCGAGCGCAAGCAAGTCGAAGAAGCTCTTGCAGAAGCCAAACGGATGTCTGACAGTGCCAACCAAGCCAAAAGCGAATTTTTGGCAAACATGAGTCATGAACTGCGCACTCCGCTTAATGGTATCTTGGGCTATGCCCAGATCCTACAGATGAGTAATGAACTGAGTCAGAAGGATCGCAAAGGTGTTGAGGTGATTCGTCAAGCAGGAACTCATTTGTTAACCCTGATTAACGATGTCTTGGACTTAGCCAAAATTGAAGCTCGCAAGCTAGAACTACTCCCTGAAGCTGTTAATTTTTCGTCATTTTTACAGGGTGTTGCAGAAGTTATCTGCATTAAAGCAGACCAGAAAAAATTAGAGTTTCAACTGATTATCCCTTCCCAGTTACCGGAAGGTGTTTATATAGACCCCAAACGATTACGCCAAGTTCTCTTAAATCTACTGAGTAACTCAATCAAATTCACCCATCAGGGTAAGGTGACATTGACAATTGAACCCATGGATTTACCGCAAATTAGTCCAGAGTTAGATACAACGGTTATGCCCATACGCTTCACCGTAAAAGATACCGGTATCGGTATGACTCCTGAGCATATAGAGAAAATCTTCTTGCCCTTTGAGCAAGTGGGAGGTCACCAGCAAAAATCAGAAGGGACAGGTTTAGGTCTAGCGATCAGCCGCCAAATTGTCGAGATGATGAAAGGTGAAATTCAAGTGAGTAGCGAGTTGGATAAAGGGAGCTGTTTCTGGTTCTCGGTCAACCTTCCTCTAGTTCAAGATTGGCAAGAAGAACTCAGTGTTGCCGTCAAGGGCAAGATTGTGGGTTATGACGGCCAGCAGCGCAAGGTTCTAATTGTGGACGATAAAAGTATCAATCGTATGGTTGTCCGTGAACTGCTGGAAATTGTGGGCTTGGTGGTAGCGGAAGCTGAAGATGGGGAGGAAGGTATTGAAGAGTATCAGAAGTTTCAGCCAGATTTAATCATCACGGATTTGATCATGCCCAAGCTCGATGGCTTTGAACTGGCTCGTCGCATTCGCCAACAAGACTCACAGGTAACGATCATTGCCTCTTCAGCCAGCCTACTTGAAAATGATAAAGAGCGCAGCATCATTGCCGGTTGTAATGATTTTGTGCCCAAGCCTGTGGACATGAAGCAACTATTGGGTCGGATTCAGAAGTTACTCGAATTAGAGTGGATTTATGAAACTTCGATGACTCCATCAGAAGTAGCCACTTCTGAACTCATTTATCCTCCTAGGGAACAATTAACCGACTTAAAAGAGTTGGCTCAAGAGAGTGACATTACTGGTGTTGAGGAAGAAGTGGAACGACTGCGGGGTAAGGATAGTAAATATGGCGTGTTCTGCGATCGCATCCTTGCCCTTGCCGATGAATTTGATGATAGGGGAATTGTAGAATTTTTAGCCCATGTAATATAGCACGAAGCGCTATATTCCCTATATTCCCTATTCCCTAGCGCGAAGCGCTATAGCAAAGAAAGGGAGAGTTAGGACAATATCTTAAAAGCTTCTATGATGGCATCATAAAGGGATTCACACTGGTT